>QQUM01000244.1 GCA_008501545.1 Calditrichota bacterium | reverse complement strand
GGAAGGTCCGGCCATCCGGCATGTGAATAAGATTCTCCTGAATGCAAACCAGGAACGGGCCAGTGATATTCACATAGAACCCCACGAAGCCAAACTCAAAATTTAGTATCGAATCGATGGTGTGCTGCACAATGCCTCAACATTACCGAAAAAACTGCATCCAAGCATCGTTTCACGAATTAAAATTTTAAGCGCGCTGGATATTGCTGAACGGCGGCTTCCTCAGGATGGGCGCACACGAATGAAAATTTTCGGGCGCGATATCGATTTGCGTGTTTCGACGTTACCGACGATTAATGGTGAAAAAATTGTTTTACGAATTCTCGACAAAGATCTCCACTCACTGGATATTGCAGAAATCGGATTGGAGAAAGAATTACAGGAGGAATTTAAAACAAGACTGCACGAGCCCCACGGGATGATACTCGTTACAGGGCCAACGGGAAGTGGAAAAACAACAACCCTCTACTCCGCACTAAATCATGTAAATACAAACGAGAAGAATATCGTCACAGTCGAAGATCCTGTCGAATACCAACTGCAAGGCATAAACCAGGTTGAGGCGAAACCGGATATTGGATTAACATTTTCCGCTGGTTTACGCTCAACTCTGCGACAGGATCCGGACATTATCATGGTTGGTGAAATACGTGATTTGGAAACCGCAGAAATTGCCATGCGTTCTTCACTGACCGGGCACCTCGTTTTCAGTACGTTGCACACAAACAGCAGCACCGCTTCTATTATGCGTCTTATTGATATGGGGATTGAAAAACACCTTCTCTGCTCATCGCTTCTTCTCATAGTCGCACAACGGCTGGTTCGTCGGATTTGCTTGCACTGCAGTGATGTGTATGAACCCGACTTGTCTGAATCGCATGTTATACAAAAGGAGCTGCATCTTCTTGAGGGTGTCACGTTGTACAAAGGCACAGGATGCCAGCATTGTGCCAATACAGGTTATTGGGGACGTGTTGCATTATTTGAAATGCTGACATTCAACAACGCACTGCGTGATTTGGTTCTGAGTGGCGAAAGCCAGGATGTGCTTCGACGAAAAGCGGAGGAAATGGGCATGGAGACATTGCTCAGGAATGGTATAAAAAAAGTGCGAAGTGGCATGACAACTATAGACGAAGTTTTGCGAGTTACTTCAGAAGTATTTTAATTCTATCAGGTGTGATGCAATGAGTTCAAACAATATTACAATCCATTCGACAAAAAAATTCAGAAAATCGCTGCAAAAGCCTGCATCAGAGCAGCCAAACACTTCAAAGCATGTTTTGCTCAAAGATCGAATCAGAAGCTTCATCTCGACTTTATCGAAGCCTGATGAACAAACCGCTGCACGAAATAAAAAAGTAAAACTCGAAGAATTGCACACTTTCGCAAACCAGCTTTCCGTTTTGCTTTATTCCGGAGTACCACTCCTGAATGCATTGAATATTCTTGCAGATCAAATGCGTGGCAAGCCTTTTCGGCACTTCATTTTGGCAATTGTTGCAGATATTAATCGGGGGCTCACTTTGCACGAGGGAATGGCGAAATTTCCAAAAGTATTTCCAAATATCTTTATTGCTTTGGTCAAGGTTGCCGAGATAAGTGGCGGTCTGCCCGAAGTCCTGCAACAGATTTCCGAATATTTACACAAACAGGACAAAACACAGAAACGCATAAAATCAGCAACTGCATATCCACGATTTGTCTTTTTCTTCTTTCTGATTATTCTAATTGGTGTGATTTATGGTTTGGTACCAAAATTTCAGGAAACGTTTGCATCCTATGACGCAGAACTCCCGATCATTACGGAATTCCTGCTTGGCGTGAGTAATGCTGCTTTGCGTTACATCTATGTTGAATTCGCCATTGTTGTCACAGCTGTGTTCGTCTGGAGAAAATTCAAAAAAACACCAAAGGGGATCTACTTTCAAAGCAGCCTGCGCTTAAAAACACCAATAATCGGCGATCTGATCAAAAAGGATATCCTTTCACGCTTCTGCCGTACATTGCGCGTTCTCATCAAAAGTGGTGTGCCATTGGTAACAGCCCTGGAAGTTGCGGCAGAGACCGCACAAAATATTCTTTTCACAGATGCACTGTTTAAGATTCACAAAGGCATAATTGCCGGTGAAACATTTGCAAAACAACTATCAAATTTTTCATTGTTTCCCCCCATGGTTGTCAAAATGATTGCGACGGGTGAGCAAACAGGTTCCCTGGACAAGATGTTGCAGAATATTGCTGATCTTTATGACGTCGAGCTTGAATCAAAAATTGCCGGGCTTTCGACCATAATAGAACCAATTCTCATGGTTGGGCTCGGCATCATCGCGGTGTTTGTTATTCTGGCGCTGTATCTACCGATTTTTAAAATGGGGAGTATCATGTAGCCTTTGACATGCATAAAAGCTGTAACATCAGTATGAAAAACAAGATATTAACCGATGATTAACTATCATATAATTTATTGAAAACAAACTGATTCTTTGATTAGCCAAGGAGCAAGGAGCAGATGAAACAACTTATTAAGTCCATGCGCGGATTCACCTTGATTGAACTTATGGTAACCATAATTATTATTGGTGTACTCGCATCTATTGCAATTCCCATGTACCGTGCCAATGTTGAAAGAGCAAAAAAAGCAGAAGCGGATGCCAATATGGGTACAATTCGAACAGCTTTGCGGGTTTATTATGCAGAATTTGGTTCGTATCCCACTGCCACTGCAGAAAATCCCTGGGATATAAGCAACGTCAACATTGATTCAACAGATCTTGTCGGCAGGTATTTCCCGGCAACGAGCTACACTGTTACATCAACAAGCTCATCTTACACGATCTATGCCACGGGATCAGGAGAGTCCGACGGCCTTGATCGGCAGCTGACGATGGATGGCACGCTTTCAGATCAGTGAAACGTCAACATTGATTTTTCACGTATCTGAATCGTAAAAAACAATCCTTTCGGATGGTTTCCTTATCGTAAACAAGTTAAAAACCAGGAATCCAAGTGTTTTCATTATTGAATAACAAACGTGCAGCAATCGACCTGGGCTCTTCGACGGTAAAGATTCTCAGAGGCGCTGTACGCAAACAAAAAGTGCAAATGGACGTGGTCGATCTCATTGATCTGGTGAAAGAGTATGGTATTGCATCAGCTGATGAATTGACGGACGATGTTTACATGGATTGTTTGCGCAAGGCAGCCTGGCGCTACAAGTTGAAAGATATTGCGATCACACTTCCTGCAAATGAAGCACTTCTGAGAACGATGACATTCAAAACGTCAATGACGGAAGAAAATGTTCTCGAGTCCATCGAGGAAGAAATGGCTTCACATACATTTGAAGACATCGACGACTTCCAGATCGCTTGTTGTGAACTTGAAAACGAACAGGAAACCGAAAACGAGATTTCCATGCTGGCATGTGCTGTGCCCCATTCCCTCATCGATCGATACAAGTCGATTTTGGCGGATGCGAATTTGAATCCGTATCTTTTCGATCTTGATATTTTGGCTGTTTACAACGGATTCTACTTTTCAAAAGCACGTACGCTAGAGAGACCAGCGATACTCATCCATTGTGGTGCGGAGTATTCATTTTGTATCATTGTCAAAAAAGGATATAAACCGTTTTTTCGCATGTTGAAAAGCGGGGGTAACGATGTTGTCACCCGTTTAATGGATGATGCCGGATTTACGTTGCGGGAAGCGGAAGCTTTCAAGAGACACTTTCATTCAAGCAAAATGAAACAAAATCCGACGATCGAAAACATCAATATGATTGAGATATATTGTGAATTTGCTGCCAATCTTATAACTGAGGTACGGCGCAGTTTGCAGCATTATCAGGTTTCAGAAGGTGTCACTGATTTTGCAGGCATTTACATTTGTGGCGGTGAAGCACGAAATCAATTGCTTGCAAGCTTAATTCATCATGACTTGAAGTTGCCAACCTACTTGTGGGACCCGTTACAAGAAGATGGTGCAATTCATGTTAAAAAGTCGACCATATACAACTCACACGACGGCTTGCACATGGCTTCTGCATTTGGCGCACTTGTTCATGGAGATTGACTTGTGATTCAACTAAACTTCATAGAAAATGAAATTGTCAATGCACGAAAGCAGCGTACGTTTATGCAGGGCATCCTGGCCTATGTCATTCTCTGGCTTTTTTCAGTTTCTTTGATCTGGGTAAA
>QQUM01000557.1 GCA_008501545.1 Calditrichota bacterium | reverse complement strand
CGGCAGCCAGTTTTTCGTAGAAACGATGCTGCGAGTGCGGTGCATATTTGCCAGCCCAACTGTACGGGTGCAATTTGATAATCAGGTTGTATTTCGGGATCAGCTCGACAACCCGTTCTTTGATGTAAGTAATGCAGCTTGGCCGGTAAGACGGCGCAAAAAGCACAGTTTTCTTTTCCGGATGCAAATGCATTTGTTTTTTTAGGGCAGCGTTAACATAAAAGCCATCCCAGAAAAAAGGATCCAGTTTCGGAATACCTGTGATGTGAAAATCTGCCTTGTCTTCCCAGTTCAGACTTTTTATGTAATCAAACCAATACTGTCCTTCCAGAAACACATTGTATCGAAAGTCTTTCTGCCGTACGATGTTGCGAATGCGCAGGGTTTTGATACCCACACCATGATCGAGGTGCACGCGTACGACATCGCCGTATTTTTCCGGATTTTTTAACGCATCACCACAGACAACGAGATCAAATCCGCTCGTATCGTCTGTGAGTTTATAACCTTCCTCTTCAAGTCGAGCTGCAATGCGGCCTTTTTCCGAGATGAGAAAGATGCCCAGGAAGCGTTTCTGGTCTTTACCGATGTTTATCCACAAATCATAATTTGGATCTTTCGCCAATTCACGGTAAAGTGGATAAAGGGAATTGAAATAATATTCTTTTTTTAAATCAAACAGGACTTTTATCATTTTTTCACTGCGATTGAACGTTCATTTTTTACATGGTGTTTTACATCGGTAGTCGAAATATCTTCCGTGCGTGGAAGATATGTCACTGCACAATATTTTTGCAGGTGATCAAATTTGCCGTGCCAATCATTGCCCATAACCAGCACATCAACGTCGTTTTCAACGATATCACGTTGTTTTTGCTCCCAATTTTCTTCCGGAATAACTTTATCCACATATTTTATTGCTTCGACAATTTGTGCGCGATGTGAATATGGGTAGGTGCATCTTTTGCCTTTAATCTCATTAAATTCATCGGTTGACACAGCCACGATGAGGTAATCGCCAAGTTCACGTGCTCGCTGCAGAATGCGTAGATGACCGTAATGAAACAGATCAAAAGTGCCGTATGTAATCACTTTTTTCATTTTAATTTCTAACAGTTGTTTTTAAAAATTCCAGCGCCCGTTCCACTGATTTCCCATCGTTGAAATAAAAACATGCATGCAGCAAATCTGCAAGACACACCTTGAGATCTTCATTATCGAACGTTTTTTCGATCAAATCGACAAGATTCTCATCACCGGTAAAAAGTGGGACGTGCTGCATAACATCCATTTCAGGTGGCATGTTGTGCAGGTTTTTGTAATCATTCACTGCAACGATGATCGGTTTATTGGCAATAAGATATTCGTACAAAATTGAGGACGTATCGCTGATCATCAAATCCGACACGATGAAATCTGCCATCGTATCGCTTTTTGCCAATGCAGCAGGATTGGAAAAGTACACATGTCGAATGCCATTTCTCCGTGCCCATATTTTAATGTGCGGAATGTAGCGCCTGTCGTGATGGTGTGGGCGGACGATCAAATTGTAGTGTGGTGTCAATTCACGACAAAATCGATGGATATATTTCTTGAAGGTCCCATTTCCCCAGCGCCAGGTGGGTGCGTAGAGAATATTTTTCCGACTACGGTCGACAATTCCCAGCCGTTTGGCTTCTTTTTCACGATCAAAATCACCGTTCACATAAGCATCAAAACGCAAATTACCGATTTTAATTAATTTTTCATCAGAAATTTGAATATTGGAATCGCGCAGTTTTTCAAGATGCTTTTCACCGGAGATAAAGTGATAATCGTAGGTTAACAACGCCTCAGCAGAATTGCCACCGTAAGGTTTATCACCTGTGCCATGGCCGACAAATATGGATTTACATTTATTACCGTCATAGTTTAAAATAGTGTTGGAAAGTGAGATGATTACACCTTGTAATTTGTGCAGGTCTTCGGTTTTAGCAAAAATGCTTTTGGGCGTGTTGAGAAAGGTGTATCCATCAGAGCCGGTTTTTAGATTCCGAAGGTACATCTTCAATTGCAGATATCGCTTCACATCTTTTGAAATGCACGTTCCCCCAAGCCGGTTGTAGAGCGGCATAATATTCGAATATTGATAAACCTGATTTGCGAAGTAGTAAATTGGGTCCATCATTTAAAATGTCGATTCAATAAAGTTCACAGCGCGTTCCACTGCACAGCCATCATTAAAATAAAAGCATGAATGCAGCATGTCATTCAATGTTTTTCTGTAGTTTTCATCTTCCAAAATTTTTTCAATCATCGTGACGATATTTTCGTTGCCACTAAACAAAGGCACGTGCTGCAAAATATCCATCTCACTTGGCATCTTGTGCAAGTCTTTATAATCATTCGTCGCCACGATGATGGGATTCCCGGTGATCAAATATTCATAGAGTATCGATGAGGTATCGCTGATTAAAATATCCGATACGATAAAATCAGCCATGGTATCGCTTTTTAAAAGCGCAGCCGGATTCGAGAAATAAACATGTTTGATGCCATTCTTTTTTGTCCAGTCGCAAATTTTTGCCAATGCTTTGCTGTCATAGTAGTGCGGTCGCACAATCAGGTTATAACGATCCGTTATTTCCCCGGCAAAACGATAGACATATTTGAGCAGCGTGCCGTCTCCCCAACTCCAGGTGGGTGCATACAGCACATTTTTTCTACTTCGATCGATGATACCCAAACGGTCAGATTCAATCTCACGGTCAAACTTGCCGTTCACATAATCATCAAAACGCAGATTGCCAACTTTAATCAAACGCTCATCAGGGATTTTGACATCCGAGTCCAGCAATTTCTGCATGTGTTTTTCCCCGGTGATAAAATGAAAATCATAGGTCAGCAGACGTTCACTGGAACCACCGTAGGGTTTATCTCCGGTTCCATGACCGAGAAATATTGAGGCACAAATCCTTTTATCGTAGTTCAAAACGGTATTTGCCAGAGAAACAATGACCCCTTGCAAATTCGTAAGTTTTTTCCTTTTCCGGAATATGCTTGCCGGGGTATGAAATAAAGTTTTGGACTGTGGGGATGTGTCCATGTCCCTGAAATACTTCTTAAAATGAATGTACCGCTTCATATCCCGGCATATGAAAGTGCCGCCTGCTAACTTATACAACGGCAACGCATGCGAAAATTGATAAATCTGGTTGGCATAATAATAAATTGAGGGCATCTTGCTTTTCATGAGGATACAACGATTATACTGTTTTACCTGGTAGCAGCCAATGCAGGGGTATCTTGCAAACTTTCAGAGGCGTAATTATAAGCATCATTTGTGTCAATATCGATCCAGTAATCCTTACTATCCATGAAAACGGCTTCCATATCATCATTACGAATCAGGCCATTAATTGCAGCACTGATGGATTCCTCCCCGTGCTGCAATTTTTGACGCATGGCATCAAAGTAACGGCTATTGAGGCGAAAAATGCCACAATCGATAGCGTTGTACTGGTCTATTTCTTTGCCAATATTGATAATTTTGTTCTGCTTCACATCAACCTTCGTCGCATCATCAATGTCAAATACCGCATCGACCTTTTCATCGACAAGCAGAAGATTTTTGTCTGAAGAACTGTTAATAGTTTTTTCAATTGCTCCCACGGTGACGATATGATCGGACATCGAAAGGATAAACGGTTCGCCATTAACAGCATTTTCAGCAGCAAGTACAGAAATACCGTTCGCCCGGCGGAAGTCCGGATTATACACAAGTGTAATATCGTAACCATGATTGCGGTTTGCTTTCAGATAATTTTCTATCAATTCTGATTTATAACCGGTAACGATGATAAACTCATCAACGCCGGCCGTTGATAAATTGGACAAAATCTTATATAAAATTGTTTTATCCTCGAAAGGGAGAAGCGTTTTGGGAGTATCATTCGTTGTGTCGGACAAGCGGCTGCTCATACCGGCAGCAACAATCACGGCTTTCATGCTATCTTTTTCTCCAGTTGCTTTACTATTTAAAGGTATTACATAGTTTACAATAATATCTCAAATCACAATTTGCGACATAGTTCAAAAAATGTTGGCCAATATAGGAAAAAAATTGCCACTAAACATTAAATTTATTTAAAAATTTAAATAATCCCTGCCTGAGAATATTAAGATATATTGAATTTTAAATGAACAATGAAACTGAAAACAGCTAATTAA
>QQUM01000622.1 GCA_008501545.1 Calditrichota bacterium | reverse complement strand
CATCGCGTGGATCACGGCCTTTGAGGATAATTTCCAGTCCGCGAACCATCATGCCGGAGCTGAACGCATTGGTAATGACTCCGTTTTCCACGACGGCTTCAATTCTTAAGTGCCCCTCAATACGGGTGATGGGATCTACGACGATTCGTGCCATTATTCTTTCCCTCCTTCCTCACCGCTGACGTCCTTGTCTTTCAGGGCTCTTTCTTTTTGTCCTTCGATCAGTTTTTTCTTACGGATATTGGTGGTGACAGCATGGGCAGCCACACCGACAACAGTGGCAACACCGACGGCGGTTCCAATATCGTCAGCAGTAGATTCTATGCCAAAACCCGGGAAGCTGGGCAAGTGGCGGTAGAATGGGCCATTGTCCCAGAAGTTAGCCTCGCTGCAGCCAATACAGCCGTGCCCGGATTGAATTGGGAAACTGGTGCCTTCGTTCCATTTGGTGACCGCACAAGCATTGTAAGTAACCGGTCCCTTGCATCCCATTTTGTAGAGGCAATAGCCTTTGCGGGCATTTTCATCATCCCAGGATTCCACGAACAGACCGGCATCGTAGTATGGCCGGCGATAGCACGTATCGTGAACGCGGCGTGAGTAAAATTCTTTTGGACGACCCTGGCTGTCTAACTGTGGTACGCTACCATAAACCAGCAAGTGGGTTACGACACCTGTCATTACATCGGCGATTGGTGGGCAACCAGGAACTTTGATGACAGGCTTACTGGTGAGTTTGTGGATTGGCGTCGCGTTGGTCGGATTAGGTTTGGCACCTTGCACACAACCGTTTGAAGCGCAGCTTCCCCAGGCAACGATTGCGGCTGCATCTTTGGCGCATTCCTGGAAAATAGCCTCGGCAGAGCGTCCGCCAATCATGCAGAAAACACCGTCGTTTCCTGCGGGAATGGAGCCTTCAACCAATAAAATATACTGGCCGGGATAGTTGGTGATGGTGTCATGCAAGCATTTTTCCGCCTGATGACCGGCTGCGGCTTGTAGAGTTTCAGTGTAATCAAGGGAGAGATAATCGAGTACAACATCTGCAACGATTGGGTGAGATGAACGAATAAATGATTCACTGCAGCAAGTGCACTCCTGAAAATGGAGCCAGACAACAGGGGGACGGGGCTTTTTCTCAAAAGCGCGGACGACTCTTGGAATACCCGCTGCTTCGATTCCGGCCATACCCGCGGCAATACTGCAATAGCGCAAAAAATCACGGCGCGAATAGCCTTTTTGTTCAATTGCTTCCCAAAAGGACGGTAGTTTCTTCGGCATCATTCCTCCATGGTTTATGTCAATGTTTAATCATGGTATTACAAATGCAGAATTTATCTAGAACAAATGATTTATACTAAAGGAAGCAACACAGATAATTGAGATTGGCTCGCTGAATACTTAATTTCGGTTTTATGAAACATTGCTGACAAAACAAACAAAATGGGAAATTAAGCATATCATCAGTTTTATTCGATTTATTTGGATGTTTTTTGAATAAGTATACTTGATAATTGACTTGTATTTTAAAGAGATTAAATACCTTTATTAGAAACTCATAAAATGCCAGAATTAAAAACTGAGAATACAATAGGTTGAAAATTGATATTTCGTAATAAGAAATATGAATTTTTTTTACTTTATGCAAGAGAAATAAAAAGACTTGTCAGTTAAATTTCACATTTGAATAAAATTAATTTATACTTTTTTGTACATATAAGACCATAAATACTAATTCGACTAACATGTCAAAAGGTTTTATTCTGGAAGGACATACACTGCAGGAGTAAAATCAGGTGCTTTTACCTTCTTGAAGACGATTACATCATGTAAACTGAGCACGTAGTGCAAAACAAGCCAAGTATCTAACCTGGCGCACCATAACAGAAATTTATCACCTCAATTAAACCAAAATGAGAATGCCGGGTTACTCCAGCACCGCAAACAAAGAATGCTGGTCGTCCCGGCATTTCAAGAAACTGATCGAAATTGTTTATCCTATCGTAAAAGCACCATTGGTTTTCTCAATTGATTGTCGCCCGCATTTAAAATGATGTAATAATTTCCTGACGGTAATGCTTGCCCCGATGACGACTGCGCAAACCAGGTAAAAATGTGCGTTCCGGCATTTAATTCCCCGTTGTACAAGCTGCTCACCTGCTCGCCAAGGATGTTGATTATAAATAAATCGACATACTCTGTTTTTGGAAGGGAGAACGCAATCTTCGTACGGGGATTGAAGGGATTCGGATAATTTTGCTGCAACTGAATATTCGAAATGTTTGGCAAAGCATTGTTTTCTTGTTCCGTAATCGAGGTTGGCATTGCTTTAATCGAATAGCGAAATGGGTCAGCGGTATCGGAACCCCAGACACTTTTTGATCCTGGCGTGTAACCACGTTTTGCTGCCTCTTCCGAAAGTTCGCCACTGGCTTCAAGAGATGCTGAAACAACAATATCCTGTCCGGTTGCAATAATCGGTGTGCCTTCCGGTGTTTCCAGGAATCCCCACATTGGGGCTTTGATTTCTGCTTCATGGCCATCTTCAGAAACGGCAATTGAAATGATACCGTGGTAAACCGGACCTCTATCAGAGACAAGCACGTAAGTGGAGTCTTCGAACGTCACCCACTGTGTATAATAATCATAGGTTCCAGGAGCTAACCGCACAATGCCGTCGGCCAAATCCTGAATTCCTTGTGTATTCAGCTGTTGTTCCGAAAGAAACTCATGGTTGATGTAGTGACCTGTATTGTATCCACCATCGTAAAAATCCACTTCCATGTTCATGTCATAGCCGCGGCTATCCGGATAATAGCCACCCTGCTTCAACTGGTAGCCGGTCGTATCGTTGTCATCAGTGTCGATGGTAAAAATAAAATAATACCGGCCTTTTTTTGTGTGCCCAAGTGTATCAGAAGATGTCCTGCCAATGATCCCGGTAGCTTTGATATAACCATATAAATTAGCCTCATCATTTGTAAACTTGACTTCAAGAATATCGACATCAGAATAAGCACGGTAGGCGGGTTGTGCACCATCAGCATAGCCGTCAGTATCGTGTGCATCATCGGCAGGGTCTGTCACAGCAACTGGCACCGTGGACCAATCATCAAAATTTCCGTCAATTGTAATTTGTGTTTGTGCGCTTAACAGTGCCGGGAGTGCAAGCAAGATCAAATAGCGTTTCATTTTAACTCCTGTTAAATTCAGGGGTGTGTGCAACATCATTGTAATTTGGCTTCATTTTTATTCTGTTTCAGATAGTCATCTTTTTGTTTTTGAGCTAGTGCTATCGTCTCGGCGAGCACGCGGGGATCCACACGATAATTGTACTGCTCCTTTAATTTTTCTTCAAAATTCGAGCGAAGTTCTTTAACAAAATCACTCATGTTTTTTAGCTCATCATGATTCGCTTCAAGCTTTTGTTCTTCAAACAACGCACTTGCTTTGTCCAGAACATCACGTTTATAAAGCAATGTCCGTAAAGTCTGCTCTCTCGTTTGTTTAATCCGTTCCTTCAGTTCCGGATGCTCCAGGTATCCCTGGCTGCGTGCTTCCAGAGCGAAAACACGATTTTGGGCCACATTCTGAAATTGCTCGAGGAACTCATCCAAATTTTGTGGAAATTGTGCGGATTCTGTGAAAACATCCTTCACAGTAATGGAATCAGCCTCGTAAAGCGCCAGCACCCAGGTTAAATGTTCATTCCCTGTCGATGATCCCTTCTCGACTTGTTTCATGAATCTGGATTGGATAATTTTATTCGTCATTCGGCCAATATTTTCTTCCTGCCGTATATAATTGTATTTTGGGGTAATTTCATCAAAAAATGTTTGTGCCATATCCTTTATTTCATATTGACGAGAACGCTGGGCAATCTTAAATATATCATTCTTAACCTGGGAATATGGCGGTACATCGATATTGATGCCCTTTCCCTTTTGCAGGATATAAAGACCGAACAATCCCCGAACAGGTTCTGAAAAAGCATTCACTTTGAGCGTATCCATTACAGCACGCAGCACTGGTTCTGAGAATGCTTCGGCAAACATAAAACCGATATCACCACCATTGTACTGCACTGATTTTTCCTCTGAATATTTCTTTGCCAAAATTTGAAAGCTGGCACCATTCTGCAACTGCTGATATATTTCATCAATTTTTGTTTGTTGTTTCGACACAACAGCTTCAGGCGATGATGGTTTAATTGCCC
>QQUM01000100.1 GCA_008501545.1 Calditrichota bacterium | reverse complement strand
CCCCAGAGATTCGTCATGCGGTCAACATCTGTGTCCGGTGTTTCAATCACCAGTGTATCTGTCTTGCCACGCCACAGATTTTTTACATACTGCAGGGTTTCTTCTGCTTTTTCAACGGCAAGATAACGCGAGATAACAGCCTGAATCTTTTCTTTTCCTGCTGGGGAAGGAAGGAATGGAAGAAAAGTCTCATGGTCTTTTTGCAATGCCGGGAGCGGCGGCAGCTGGTCGTTATCAATGAATCCGGTGAGCAGGACAAAGCGTGCCTTTTCCCCGGGAGAAAGAGTTACTCTCTGTTCAAACAAACCAATCATATCCTCCCCACAAGCGGATGAATTTGTGCACGCACCGTTCAAAACCATTTGTGGTCGCACCAGTTCACCATATCTGCCGAGAAAAGTTTCCCGAGAGCAATCGTAACCGTGAACTTTTTCCGAGGTGGCAAACCAGGCATAACTTTCAACCTGACGAGTGGGATGTGGTTGTTTATAGGCAATTATTGCGTTCAGGTCGGAATAATAACCGGCCCGATTGTACAGAGACATGATATTGGGATAATCAATTTCCATTTGCGCGTCGCCGGCGACAAAATCGATATAAGGAAAAAGTTTTAATTCACGATAGCCTGTTGACCGGTTGGTTATTTCAACGAGACAGACTTCGCATGCGTCTTCCGGAGGGACAAAGAATGTGAGTTGAGTTGCAATATCAAAATATTGGCTTGAGATGCTGGTATAGCCTAATCCATGCACCGCACGAAATTTTTGATACCGGCGCATCATGGGCTGCCAGGTTGCCGACCAGGTCGCCATCGTCTTCTCATCACGCAAAAACAGGTATCGACCTGGACGGTCTGAGAGCATGCGTTCATATCGATGAATTCGATTAAATTTCGGGTCACGGCAATAGCTGAAACCACCTGCCGTCTGAGAAATTATGGCATGATAACTGTCGTTGAACAAATAGTTTACCCATGGTCTTGGTGTATCCGGCCGCGTAATAATATATTCTCTGCTATCTTCCGAAAAATAACCGTAGCGCATAAATATATCTCCTCAAATATTTTTTGCATGTTAGTTTGATAATTTCTATTTTTAATCTGCAAAGACAAAAGGGCCTGCCAATGCGAATGGCAAATGAAAAAATGCCTGTTGGCAGTATAAAATGGAATCCCCCCTTCATCCATTGCCCGCGTCAGCGCAGTAAAAGCTGTCGTTGATACTGTTCTTCCGGCTGTTCGTGAGAAAATACTACCGGTTGATTCATTGTCTTGCACAATCAGCCCATATCGATGTTGCCGCATCGATATGGGTTTTTTATTACATATCTATAAAATCAGGATATGTGACGAGATGTTGAATTAAGCTGGCATCAGGCGCCCGTCCGCACTCGGTTGCATTTTGGAACTGCAAAAACATGGCGGACGGCAGATGCTGTTTCCTTGAATATCTCTTTAAAGACAACAGCCCCGGCGCCAATGGCAACAGCATACGGTCCGAAACTCGTCATGCGTATTGAAACGGCTTCATAGGGCAGCGCCAGCGCACGTTTTTTAACTTCCTCCCGCATCGGTTCAAGAATCATGTGCTCCGCTTCGACGATATCGCCACCGAAAACGATACTGTTTGGGTTGATAAAATCGATGATTCTCGCGACCTCCTGGGCGAGTATTTTACCAAGTTTGACCAGGGTGAGTCGGGCGGATTCATCACCATTTTGAGCTGAATTTATCAAACTCAACATGGTTAGTTTTACAGAATCCGGCATCTTTTTTCCAGGTATATCCGTTTCTTCACCGGCTTCCCGATACAAGTCTGACAACGCCGGCAATGCCAGAGTTACTTCGCCGGCGCTATGGGTGACGCCACGAAAGAGCTGACCGTCCAATACTACACCGCAACCAATGCCTGTCACGGCCTCATTTACGGTAATATATACCAGGTGGCGGTCATTAACACTGGAACCTATCCACTTCTCACCAACGGCAGCCATATTTGCATCGTTATCCACAATTGTATTGAGCCGAATTTTGGTTTTCAGATTATCACGAATAGGGAAATTTTCCAGCCCGAGACCGATCGAAAATCGCACAATTCCCTCAGCAGCATCTACGAGGCCGGACACGCCCAGACCAACACCAATTACTTTTTTCATGGCGACACGGCTGCTCTGACAGAGAGAACGAACCAGCTCATAGACAAGTTCGACAATATTCGAAGCGTTGATAGACAGCTCATAGGTCGTCGTTTTTTGCATAACAATCCTGGACTCGAAGTTTAACAAAACGCCGCGCATTTCGAAGGGCAAAATTTCTATCCCAATAATATAACCGAATTCCGGTTCAAGTGCCCACAGATTTGGTCGTTTACCACCTTGCTTCGTCGATTCACCGATTCCGGCATCGCGAATCAAACCAATTTCATGCAAGGCGCGAAGAATTTTTGACGTCGTAGCGGGTTGCAGCTTCGTTCTTTTTGCCAGGTCTGCACCTGAAACAGGACCATACTTCCGAATCAGATTGAGAACGATTTGCTGGTTTAAATTTTTTATGAGCTGCGAATTGGCAGATTTCATTTATTATTCTCCTTTCCAGTCCATTTTTGAAATATTTCTTAGCATAATCCACCCGAAAAAGAGCGCCGATCCCAAAGCCAAAAGTCCTGCAGAATAGTTGCCGAGAAAAATCCAGCCTACGCCAAATAAGGCTAAAAACAAGGCAAAAACACTCAGAATCCAACTACTTATTTCAAGAAAGCCGACTTGCACTCCGGTATAATTGCCCGCTTTCAGAGCAATCGGTTGCCACCCATTCATGGCAGGGTGTACTCTTTTAAAAAACTCAATCAAATGCAAATCACCTACCGGCCTCGTTCGCAGAGTAACGGTTATCCAAATAATCGTGCTGATGAACAAAACGATTAAAAAGCGAACCGGGTAATACTTATCTGCCGTAATAAACGATAAATTGTGCAACAAGAGCGCTGCATCCGGCCAATGCAATGCATCAAAAAGCGCTGCCACAGGTTTGATTAATCGGAACAAATTTGAGATGAGCAATGAACTGATCATAGCTGATATTTCTGACCATGCATTGATACGCCACCAATACCAGCGCAACAGAACGACAAATACAGTACCGGCCATAATTTCTGTCAGGTAAAGCCAGGCGCTAAAAATCGAATTCATTTGCCAGGCAGCTATGCCAGCCAAAATCGCCATAGCAACAACAAAGAGCTGTGAGACGAGCACATAATGACGATCACTGGCATCCTTTTTTATAAAGCGTTTGTAGACGTCATTCATCAAATAGGATGCGCCCCAGTTGAGGTGTGTCGTAATTGTAGACATAAAGGCTGCGACAAAAGATGCCACCATCAAGCCTTTTAAACCGGTCGGCAAAAATTTAACCATCATTTTCGGATAAGCCATCTCCGGGTCTTCCAAATTCGGAAAAAAGACGACTGAAGCCAAACCGACGACGATCCAGGGCCAGGTACGCAAGACAAAATGAGCAAAACTGAACCAGAGCAGGGCCAGTATAGCGTGGCGCTCATTTTTCGTAGAAAAAAGTCGCTGGGCTAAAAATCCTCCACCTTCCCCTCCACCCCACCACTGCACGCCAATGTACATCAGAAATGTAAATAAAGCCAGCCCTCCAGAAGTGAAATCAGGGATAAAATTTAAAATTTGCTCCGGCGCGGCCACGGCAGAAGCGCCATTGGTGACATTTGCAGCAGAAGCTAAAACTTGCTCAGCCAATTGTGTCGGACCACCGACATGATCAAGTACGAGAAAAGTAAGTATAAGCGAGCCTGACATGGCAAGAACAAATTGAAAAAAATCGGTTATCACAACACCCCATAAACCGGACAGGACAGTATAAACCAGACAAATGATGATCAATAGTGGAATCGCCGTCATTTTCGACCAGCCAAATGTTTCAACAGAAAGTTTCTGCATGCCGAGAATAACCCATCCCATTGTGATGCTGTTGAAAAGCGTCGAACGATAGACAGCATGAAACAGTCGTAAAGTGGCAGCCGGTTTTCCTTCGTAGCGCAATTCGATAAATTCAGCGTCAGTAATTATTTTGGCGCGTCGCCAGAGCCGCGCGAAAAAAAACATGCGCAGCATAAAACCCATTATACCGCTCCACCAATACCAGTTGCCCTGCAATCCCTGCGTACGCACGATACGGGCAATGGCCAGTGGAGTAT
>QQUM01000165.1 GCA_008501545.1 Calditrichota bacterium | reverse complement strand
ACAGCCCAGGATTTCTAGCCAGTTTCCAGATCCATTCTCTTTATTCTTCCACCAAATATCCACTTCAGCAGATGGTTCTGTAAAAGGAAAAAAACTCGGACGAAAACGAATTTTTGATTCCGGTCCAAACATATATCGTGCGAAAGCGAGCAAAATACCTTTTAATTCAGCAAAACTTGTGTTTTTGTCAACAACAAGTCCTTCGACCTGATGGAACATCGGAGAATGTGTTGCATCAGGTGTATCTTTTCGAAAGCACCTTCCAGGGGCGAGCATGCGTATTGGAGGCTGTTGTTTTTCCATCGTACGTATCTGTACTGGCGAGGTATGCGTTCGAAGCAATAATTCGTTTTGCAGGTAAAATGTATCCTGCATGTCTCTGCTTGGATGGTCTGGCGGAATATTTAAGGCTTCAAAATTATAGAAATCATTTTCAGCCTCACGTCCCAACTCGATTGTAAAGCCCAAACTGGTAAAAAAATCCTTAATTTCATCAAAAATTTGCATTATTGGATGTTTTTTGCCAAGAAAAAAATCCTGGCCAGGGAGTGAGAGATCGATATTGATTTTTTGAGTTTTGCTGTTTAGGTCTTGCCTAATATGATCAAGCCGATCCTGAATGTGGTTTTTAAGTACATTTAATTTTTGTCCAAGGACCGGCTTCTGATCATTGGGTAGCTTCCCCATGTATTTAAATGTATCGGTAAGAGCACTTTTTCTACCCAAATATTTAATACGCAAATTTTCTAAAGACTTATCATCGTCTACAACATTACTATCAATCTCGAACTTCGCTTTTATTTCATCCAGATCATCTAATATTTTGGATAACACGCGAATTCAAAACCTTCCTATGAATTTGACAGTTCTACAATTTTATTGAATGCCTTCTGATCTCTAACTGCTATTTCTGCCAACATTTTGCGGTTGAGAGCAACATCTTTTTCTTTAAGACCTGCCATAAATTTTGAATAACTTACTCCCGCGAGGCGTGCAGCAGCATTTATACGTGTAATCCATAGACTGCGGATTACTCTTTTTTTGTTGCGTCGGTCACGATACGCATATTGCATAGCACGATCGACAGCTTCTTTCGCTGTACGCAACGAACTATGGCGTTTACCAACAAATCCTTTTGCTTGCTTCAGGACTTTATTGCGTCGGCGTTTCGACGGGACTGAATTAGTACTTCTTGGCATTATAGCTCCTATTATTTTTAAAGAGATGGTATAATTAATTTTTTCATCCGCTTGTAGTCACCATCACTGATTATGGTTCCCTGGCGCAGACCTCTTTTTCGTTTCGTCGTTTTTTTAGTAAGGATATGACTTTTGTTCGCTTTGCTTCGCTTTATCAATCCGGATGCAGTTGTACGGAATCGTTTTGCCGCACCGCGATTGCTTTTCATTTTAGGCATCTTTTACTCCATCATTATATTTTAATTAAATACATTGTCATAAAACGGCCTTCCATCGTTGGATCGCTCGCAACTTTAGCGATATCGGAGAGATCTTCGATCATTCTATCGAGTACTTCTCGGCCAAACTCTTTATGCATCATTTCCCGTCCACGAAACATGACGGTAACCTTTACTTTGTTACCTGCTTCAATGAATTTTCGGGCATTTTTTGTTTTAAAATCATAATCGTGTGCTTCAATTTTGGGGCGCAGACGGATTTCTTTGATCGTTATTATCGTCTGTTTCTTTTTTGCTTGCTTTTCTTTCTTGCTTAGTTCGTACTTATATTTCCCATAATCCATTATCCGGCAGACAGGCGGATTTGCGTTTGGTGCCACTTCAACTACATCCAGACCTGCTTCCTGCGCCATAGTCATGGCTTTTTTTGTCTGGACGATTCCAACCTGTTCCCCTTTTTCGTCGATAAGTCGAACACTCTCAGCACGAATACTTTGATTGTAGCGTGTTTCGGGTTTTTTCTTGCTAATTGTAAACTCCAAATTAATCGTTTGCAAGTCTAAAGCTTAAGCTTTCTGTTGAATTTCATAATTCATTTTATCAATTAATGCATCGATTTCCATGCTGCCCAAATCACCATCCTTATTCGTTCTCACGGAAATCTGTTTATTTTCAACTTCCTTTTTGCCCATAATGAGCATATAGGGAATTTTACCAAGCTCAGCTTCTCTTATTTTATAACCAATTTTTTCATTTCTTGCATCCATCTCAACATGCAAACCTGCATCTTTGAGTTTTGAAAAGACAGCATGTGAATAGGCGAGTTGTTCTTCAGACAGAGGCAGAACAACTGCTTGAATCGGCGAGAGCCATACTGGAAGTCGACCGCCATGATGTTCGATTAACTGTGCAATAAACCTTTCAATCGAACCAAAAATGGCACGATGAATCATTACAGGACGATGTTTATTGCCATCGCTACCAACATATTCTAGTTCAAATTTTTCAGGCATTGAGAAATCAAGTTGAATAGTACCCAATTGCCAAGATCTTTTCAAACTGTCTCGCACATGATAATCAATTTTAGGGCCATAAAAGGCGCCATCACCTGGATTCAATTTATAGTTGATATTCTTATTGATTAGTGCATCCCGTAAAGCATCTTCTGCCTGCTGCCAAATCTCATCAGAACCAATTGATTTATCCGGACGAGTGGAGAGCTCAATGTGGTATTCATAAAATTGGAAATCTTTATAAACTTCCTGTACAAAATCGATGCATGCTTTAACCTCATCCTGAATTTGGTCTGGGGTACAAAAAATATGTGCATCATCCTGGGTAAATTGCCGCACACGAAAAAGTCCGTTCAACACACCTGAACGCTCATGTCTGTGCACATTACCAAATTCAGCCAGGCGCAGCGGCAAATCCCGGTAGCTATGCATATTGCTATTATAAATCAAACATGAGCCCGGGCAATTCATAGGCTTAATTGCATAGCTTTCTTCGTCAATGTCGACGAAGTACATATTTTCTTTATAATTATCCCAATGTCCAGACTTTTTCCACAATGCATCATTCAAAATAATCGGAGTTTTGACTTCACCGTATCCATATTGCGTGAGTTTATCCACAAGATAAGTTTCAATTGTCCGGTACAACCGCATGCCTTTAGGATGCCAAAAAACGAATCCCGGGCCTTCACGATGAAAGCTAAAAAGGTCAAGCTCTTTACCAAGTTTTTTATGATCACGCTTTTTAGCTTCTTCAAGACAGAACAGATATTCATCGAGCTGAGCTTTCTTGGGAAAAGAGATTCCGTAAATGCGCTGCAACATTTTGTTCTTTTCGTCTCCGCGCCAGTATGCACCAGCGATACTTAGCAATTTGAAGGCCTTGATCATATTGCTTGATGGAATATGTGGACCACGGCACAGGTCCGTAAAATCGCCTTCACTATAAATTGAAGGTGATCCATCCTCCATATCTGCCAACAATTCAAGTTTGTATTTATCCTGCTGTTGGCCTGCGAAGAAATCGACAGCTTCTTTTTTTGTCAACTCTTTTCTGACAAATGAACTTCCACGCTTGATTATACGCTGCATCTCATCTTCGATGCGTTGTAAATCGTCTTGGCTTAATTTGCTATCAATATCGATATCATAGTAAAATCCATTTTCTATTGCTGGTCCGACACCAAACTGAGCCTCGGGGTATAACGCTTTAACAGCATGTGCCATTATATGCGCAGTACTGTGCCACAGAACATGCAAACCATCAGCTGTGTCAACTGTTAAAATTTCAAGACTTCCATCCTTAAGCAAAGGAGCATTCAAATCAACTGGCTGGTCATTGAATTTTGCAGCAACTGATTTTTTAAAAAGTCCGGGGCTTATTTGTTTTGCGATTTCACTTGAGGTAATACCAGTCTGGTAGGAATGGTCAGTGCCATCGGGGAAGGTTATATTTATATTCACGTGCGAAAAGTTGCTTAAATTAATGGTTAAAAAAGTTAATTTTGTGGGCGGTACTGGATTTGAACCAGCGACCTCTTGCATGTCAAGCAAGCACTCTAACCAACTGAGCTAACCGCCCTTTTTTATTATATTAAACCAGTTATAATCATCTTAGATTTAGATCGAGAAATATACTATTCAACTTATAGAAAGTCAAGAATTTTTTAATAGTTAGCTTCATCCCATCGATTCATTCAATTCATTCTATAAACCATCCAGACCTTTTACCTATCGATGATAAATACCAGGAGGTTTTCAATTACCTTTTTGTACGAAATCGGAAATA
>QQUM01000045.1 GCA_008501545.1 Calditrichota bacterium | reverse complement strand
CTATCTGCACCAACGATCGCAACTTCACCAATTCGCATAGGGGATCCGTTTAATTACTTTGTTGAATTTCTGCAATGAGTTTATTGCGAAACATAATTAACTCACTCTTGTTAAGGCTAATATTGCCGGGATACGCACGATATCCCAAACGCCGGTCGGCTTCGCTTCTATCGTCACGGCGACGATCCGCTCTCCTCCGGTCGAAACCCGGCGGATTAAAATGTTCTGAGTGCTTTAGTACTTTGGCAAACATACTTTCAAGTTGCCCGGTATTTGACTGATCACCGTTCGTGTTTCCAAAATCCGAAATTGCATTTTCGTCCGTTTTTGTGAATGAATTTGCAAGTCCCTGTATCACAGAATTTTCAAAGAGTTTCTTCAGAATGCGCAGGGCTTTAATATCATCAAATGGGCTGTTTTCAACAATATCAATAAACCGGGCTTTTCCATTTACCATTTCAGCTATCAGGGATTCATCCTTGTTTAGATTCTCAAATTGCTGTGTGGCTTTCTGTGCGACAGTTTGTAACGGAGGCAACTCTTTGGCCAATTTTTTCCATCTGTATTGTCTTGTTATACCTTCCGAAATAAGTTCTTGTGCTGTCAGGGAAATATGTTTTGAGGCATGATGCTGATTCATTTGCACAGAAAAAAAACCGGATGTCCACGTAAACATACGCAGAATGGCACTTTTCGGTTCGAGGTCTTCAAGGGATGCGCTCATCACCTCGCCCTTTGTGACGTAGGTAAATCCCTCCCTGCTATTGCGACGCAACGTAATAATACCCGTCTTTTTCCCCACATCCATCGTTTGTAACAGATCGACTAAAGTCATTTCAGACAATGAGCCATTAAAGCCACCTGAACTGGCGGGCACGCGTTCATGTGCCATTTCTGCTTCTTTCAGTAAAGTCTCCAAACGAACAATCAGTTCTTCCGGCTCAAATGGTTTGTAGAAAAACTCATCTATCTCATAGCGCAAGTATTTAATTTTCTCATCGGTCGTGCGGGGATTTCCCGTGAGCACTAGAGGAGTCAGTGCAAAATCTACATGTCCCTTAATTTTATTAAGTAATTTTTCCAGATCTAAATTTTGCAGCCGTGTTTCAATAATGATTAAGTGAGGATTCGATTGTTGGATTTGGGGAAATATCTCTTCGTGCTTTGCAACGACGCGTACTTCATAGCCTGAAGCAATAAGAGATTTGCGAAGGTCGCTTATTTCATGTTCGAAATTATCGGCAATAAAAATCGTTTTGCGCATTATGCCACTACCGCTTTGGTCATTCTGATTCGTATTTTTCGCGATCTTTGGTGGTTGCGTGATGTTGTAGCATTTCAGTCAACAATGCCGCTATATTATCTTTTTGTGCATCATTAAGCTTTTCAATAAAATCTGTTTCATCACCATTGATCAAATCACGAATTGTTGCGGGGGATAGTGACTTCTTACCAGCGGGCTTAAGGACTGCAATTCCAGTAGGGAGATTGAATTTATTAAGCAATGCACTATAAAAATAATTTAGATACTCTACCTTCTTTTTATCACCGGATTGGAACGCAAGCAGAAAACCTGTTAGATTTTCCTGTATACCCGTAAGAATATGAGTGAATTGTTGTTCCATTGAAAGAGCGAGCACTTTAAATGATCTGTTTTCACTCAATTGCACCGATCCGATCATCACATTATTTGCACGCTGCGAGAGATTTTTTTCTCCACCACAAATATCTGCTGTCAACTTCTCTGCTATTTGCTGTGTTGAGCCAATAATTACGAAAGATCCCGGATGTCTTTGTGCGTAGGGTAAATAGTCAACAAACACTTCATTAAAATCATTGGTGTCTACGATTTGTTCTTTCGGGCTTTCCTCACCCGGAAAGATTGACATGGACACAGTATCCTGATCATCAAACATTTCTTCCGTATTTTCAGAAACCATTGTCGAAGGTTCGAAAATCTCTTCATTCGCAGCCGACTGAATCAAGTCCAGGTCACTATCCTTATTCCTCGTTAAGAGAATTGAATCTTCAACCTCATCATGAAGAATCTCGGGCTTTTCATCAACCACATCTTTTTGCTTGTCGCTGATATCCTTCTCTGAGAATTCAGGAATTTCCTCTGGTTGATCTTGCTTTAAGGAATTGGTGTCATTAAATAATCCACCATACTTCCGTTTCGGAAATGTGAACGCCATCTGTTTTCTTGGCGTGGGTTTCTCTGTCCCAACATCCCCTGCAGTCTGTTGTGATTGACCATGCTGATCCGCTTTCGTTTCTGACTCAGCTTTTTCTTCTAGCTGTTGTGTGTCGCCAGTAGAGCCATCTTTCATTTGTGGCTCAGCTTCATCATTCGGCTGTTTCGATAAAAATTCTTTATCACTGCCCAGTGCTGGTTCAGAAACATCTTTCACTTGCTGCTGTTGCTGGTCAGTTGGAGTTTTAATTCTTGCTGAATCTGTAATCTCATCCTTCACATCGTCTTCATTCCGGGATTGCTTCTGCTCCAACTCGTTTTCGGTGTTATTCGGTAGGGTAACAGGCTTTTGCTTTTCGGCCTCAAACTCCCTGTCTTTATTTAATTCACGGATTATCTCTAAAATATCTTCATCTGGTGTAAATTCCCGCATATCCATTGGCATTGGTGCAGAGAATTCATCATCATTTCCTTCACTCACACCATTTGTTGGAGTATAGTTACTCCCGTGCATCTCTGAGTCTGAAGCATTTGCTTTCACAGGAATTTCCGGCGATAGTTCGGACGGTGCAGGAACCTGCTGTGTCACAATTGAATCTTTTTCAATTTCTTCCAATTGTGTGTTTTCATCTTCCAGCTGTTGTTGATCTGTATCCGATTCACCTTTATTCTCCTGCAACAAGTCTGCTGGTGCGGAGATTTTTTGATCATATGCCTTCATTGTTGCGTTATCGTCTGCCACATTCGAAGAGGATTTCTCAACCGGTACATCTTGATTTACCTGTATGGATGGTTCAGGCATTGGTAAATCGTCCATCTCGTCCGCATCGAAAGTTCCACTGACTTTAATCTGTGGTGTACTTTCTTCATCACCTGATCCAGGCATGATAAATCCCTGCTGTTGTAGCTTCACAAGTCGTTCAAGTGTTTTAATATCGTCGTACACACTCTCATCGATTATTTGCTGTATGTCACGTTTCCCGTTAACGAGATTAAGAAATTTCGCGACATCACTACTTAATTCACGGTGACTGATTATCTGTTTAAAAGTCGGAGAGAGAACGAATGTAGTTTCAAGTGAAGGGAGCTGCTTGACAAGTTGTTCGCGTTCTTCGAGGCGTTTGAATCCCTGCAGCAGTAATCCAAGATTGCTGACAGAAATAGAATCTGTTGTGTTTATTTCCTTAAATGTAACTATGTAATGACCTGATTTCCAGGGCAGCATTTGGTAAATTGCTTTTTCAGCCTTAAGCATGCCAAGCGCAGCATAAACGATACTTCCACCCCGGAAGTGAATCTCGCCATTTTTGTTGTTTTCGTTGTAAATATTTAAAATTCCACTGCGTCTTTCCATGCCGAAATTTTCAATCAATTCAACAACACTTGTTTCCTCGAGCCTGCCAACGACGTTATTGGCTGCATCGATCTCTTCATTTTTTACGCGCTCAAGGCGTCTGAGAATCATGCGTATGCGTGCGATCACCTCTTTGACATGCACAGGCTTTATGAGGTAATCTTTCACACCACCACGAAGAGAACGTACACGATCTTGCAAATCACGCCGGTTTGTTAAAAAAATGACAGGAATATGCGATGTAGCCGGATTTTGTTTCAGCTTTTGAAGAAACTGAAAACCATCGATCTCGGGAAGGTTGACTTCTGAGAGGATGAGCTGGGGCAATGACGCTCCAAGCACACGTAACGCTTGCTCAGCATCTGAAGCTGTATCAATCTGAAACCCGGACGCTTCAAACGCTTCCTTTAGAATCTGCAGATTTTTAGGATCTGTGTCGACAACAAGAATTTTCTTATCTTCCATGATGTACTAGTTATTATCGATCATGAAGGTTTAAAGTATGAGCTTAAATATCCCAATGAAATGAATTTGCACACAGCTATACAATTCGAAAGGATCACAAATAGTTTACTGTGTTAGCAGGATGTGATGAACAAATCAAGTGGGAGGAGATTGCTTCTTTGACTTTGAATTTCCGGAGCTAATAGACTTGGCAAACTGGATAACCTT
>QQUM01000582.1 GCA_008501545.1 Calditrichota bacterium | reverse complement strand
CCACGCAGGCCGACACCGGCGTGTTCCGCCTGCCGTAATTTCTGTGTAATAATACGTTGCTGGGCTTCATCGAGTGTGTTCCACACAGCGCTTTCGCGGATGACCTGCAATCCTTTGTAGATCGCCGGGCTTTGCTTTACACGCAGACTGAATTGCACGATTTCCGCCAGAACGGCGTCATGGGCTTTACGCAATTCCTCGGAATTTTTCACGCCCATGAGGTGGGAGATTGGACCCCAGCCGTATTCAAAAGCGACCTCCATTTCTTCCAATGGTTTGAGCAAGCCTTCCCATGTTGTTTCGTAGTTTTTTTCGATCGCCGTAATTTTCTGCTCGGAAATTTCAAGTAACTGACGTATTGCAGGAACGACGTGCGCGGCATTTATTTTATCAAATGGTGGAAATCCATTTTGGTTGAGCAAGGGATTTTGGGCGGAAGTGGCTTTGTTGGTTGGCATGAATTTCATCCTGAGTTTAAATATTATTTTTAGCGTTCTAATAATAACGGAGAATTTATAAAAAGGCAAAGAGAATTCATGTCTCTCTTCCTTGATAAAACCTCATCGGCTGTTGAATTTATATCAAAATACTTATGGGATGCACAAGTTTGTAGTGGATGCTTTTGTCTTTTTCCGCTGGTAAAAAACAAGATAAAGAGACTAAATTCTCCACTACAGACTCCACACAAACTCGTCTGCAAACGTTTTGAATCAATACTATGTTCTGCTGAGTAAAAACGAATCGATTATACTCCACTCTCTCTTCTCTTCAAACATTCCCGTTTGCGTGTAATTAGTTCCAAATATGATTCATTAATCGCAGTATTATCATTGAAGAAATACACATGTCTGTCCTCTTAAAAGCTAAAAAACTCGTTCGTATGTCGCCCGATGAATGGCGGCATCGTGCAAAGGAATATATCGACATCAAGCAGGAAAGAAAGAACCACAAATCTGAACTTGCGTTCAGCACAAATGGTGATTTGGATTTTTTAGCTGCCGGATTTGAGGATATTCAACACCAGTTACAAAAAGAAGATATCAGCGGTCTTCTCAAATCGAAAAGCGCCATGCGCCGTTTTCCCATTGATCTCGATCGTCGCAAAGCCATGCTTTTCCAGCTGCTGTACCCGCAGGAGTTTATTCGCAGTGTGAAGCGGGCAGATCAATTCTGTGCCGGTAAATTTTCTTACATGGGAATAAACTTCGAATACCCCGATTCCATTCCCTGGCAGAATGATCCGGTATCCAATGAGCCCTATCCAACCGGATTTTACCGGGATATTGAGATATTCAAAAACCGGCAGGGACAGGATATAAAACATGTGTGGGAAATAAACCGGCTGCAATTTCTAATTGAAATCGCCAAAGCATTTTATCTTACCAACGATAAAAAATACAGCGACAAGCTGGAAAACTTCCTGTTTGACTGGCACGAGAAAAATCCGTTTAAAACTGGTGTGAACTGGACCAGTGCTCTGGAAGTCGGAGTCCGTGCATTTTCGCTAATCTGGGTCCTGAATTTTTATCTGGCTGCCGGAAATCCCAAAGCAAATGTTGTGATTTTAATTCTGAAAATGCTCTACCTCAGCGGCATCTACATCAAAGATAATCTGTCTGTTTATTTCAGTCCGTACAATCATCTCATCGGTGAACTTGCAGCATTGTTTATGATTGGATACCAGTTTCCCATATTCAAAAATTCAAACGCCTGGGCGGACGAAGCATGGCAACTTCTCGATGATCAGATCGAAAAGCAATTCAGCTCAGACGGTGGAACTGTCGAGCAGGCGACATTTTATCATCATTTTACATTGGGCTTTTATATGCAGTGCGCCCATGCCAGACGATTGAATAGTGATGTCATTTCGCAGCGCATTTTGAACCAGATCGAGCGCTCGCTGGAATTTTCAATGGCACTGATGCGCCCAAACGACACGCTACCGTGGATTGGTGATATCGACACGGCACGCTCTGTTTATTTCAGCGATCCTGCACAGTGGAATTTTACGGCTTTTCAAAGTATTGGCGCTGTCTGGTTTAATCGCGGTGAAATGAAAAAGGCTGGTGGACAGCCTGGCGAGGAAGCGTTTTGGCTGCTTTCACAAGCTGAATTTGAACAACTCGAATCCATTCCAGAGAAGGAAATTGGCAGTAATTTTTATACACTTGGCAGTTCTGGTTATACCGTAATGCGCTCGGGATTCCGCTCAGACAGTCATTTCAGCTATATCGATTGTGGGCACATCGCCGACGGGCTGCATAAGGATGGCACGCCATCCGCTGCGCATGGCCATGCTGATCTGCTGCACATTGAAATCGCACCTTTTGGTGAAAGCCTGCTGATCGATCCGGGTTTTTCCAACTATCGCGGTGATCTGGACTGGCACAAATATTTTCGCAGCACCGCCGCACACAATACGTTGACCATCGATGGAAAATCGCAACTGGAGCAAGTCGGCATTTTGAGCTGGAGCCATGCCCCGGCCTTTTACCCGTTGCAGCGTTACAATGGTGATTTCTGCTATGCTTTCGCCGGCGAGCACCACGGTTTTCAACGATTGACAGCGAGAGCAGTGCACCGCCGTTATTTTCTATTCATCGATCAGGCATTTTGGATAACCTGCGACGTGCTGCAATCAGCCCTTGAACCCGGAAGACGACAAAATCATGCAATAGCAGCGCATTTTCACACGATGGATTACGCGGAAATACAATTGGATCGTACAGATCAACAATCCCTGTTTATTCGCGGTGAGAAAGCGGGCCTGCAAATGTATTTTTCAACCAGAAATCATGAAGAATTACATTGCAGTAGCGAACGGGGTGGGGCTACACCTGACAAAGGCTGGATTTCCCCGACATATCGCGAACGGCGTCCTGCGCCGGTGGCGACAGTTTCAACGGATTGCCGTTTGCCTTTTGAAATGATTACACTTTATTTTCCGGTAAAATTAGAAACGGACAATCCATTTTTGGTCACTCGTGAGGATAATTCTTTTACAGTTTCCGGGTCTGGAATAAAGTACTGTATTGAATTTACAGAAGCCAGCAAAACCAATGGGCATTGGGAAGCGAAACCCGGCGTTCATATCCGAAAGTTTAACGGTGACAAGGAGCAGGCGATCTTTTTGCATAGTATCATGGATGGTGGCAATACATTAAGTTTTGAAAATGCACCGATAGTGAGGAGTTGAACGAAAACTCAACCAATCGTGGATTCCGGCTAAAAGATTGCCGGAATGACGAAAAGGAGATGTTTACGGGTGGGCACGAACTAAGAGCTGAAACTACTAATGTTTTGCCGGGAAACGCAAAAACCGAAATGACCGTTAATATTATGAGTATGATTAGGGAGAATTAAAGCATTTTGAAAAAACGACCATTAAAAATATTAGAAATATCAAGTTATCCACCACCCCGTGCGGGTTGGGGCATGCGCGTTTATTTCCTCAAAAGGGAAATGGAAAAAAACGGTGATGTGTGCACGGTACTCAATACCGGAAAAGGACGTTTTCTTACCGGCAGGGATTTCGAGCCCGTATTCAGTGGATTGGATTATGTGAAAAAGGTGTTCAAATACCGTTTAAAGGGATTTACTGTTCACATGCATTTGAATGGGGATTCACCAAAAGGATTTGTGCTCACATCGCTGGCTCTGCTTGTCAGCCTGTTTACTTTCAACAGACCGGTCATCACATTTCATGCAGGACCGTTGCAGAAGTACTTTCCGCAATCACGGGCGCCGCAATTGAATTTACTTTACAAATTTATTTTTTCTGCCCCGCGTCACATCATTTGTAATAATGATCTGGTGAAAAATGCGATTATAAGCTATGGGATCAACGACAAAAAGATCGTGCCGATTCAGGCATTCAGTCGCCAGTACCTGCAATTCAATGAAATTAAACTGCCGACGGCTACGGAAGCATTTTTTAAAAAGTGCAAACATATCGCATGTAGCTATGTTTTTTTTCGTCCGGAATTTTTTATAGATGATATGTTGCGCGCGACAGCCGAAATATTAAAGAAAGAACCGGGTTTCGGGCTTATCATTCTCGGCTCCGACCTTGGTTCGGAAGCACAAAAAGAATTGGTCGAAGAGTTGGGAATCGCATCCAACGTTTTGTTCGCAGGTGATCAGGATCACGATGCCTTTTTAACCACCATGAGCCGGGTGCAGCTTTATTGGCGCACACCGGTGAAAGACGGTATTGCTTCCTCCGTACT
>QQUM01000092.1 GCA_008501545.1 Calditrichota bacterium | reverse complement strand
TGAATCCGGGGACCGCTGTTTATCGCGTGGTGGATCTCAATACGTTGAAAGTGGAGGTCGGGATTCCCCAGGCATTGATTTCCCGCGTTGGCATGGGCAGCCGGGTTCGTGTGACAATCTCTGCATTGCAAAACCGCATGTTTCCGGGAAAGGTCGAATACGTCTCACCGCAGGCGGATGAAACAACCGGTGCATTCACAGCGGAAATACACATCAAAAACAACAAGGATCTGGAAATTCGTGCCGGTATGACAGCGCGCCTCGCCTTGCAATTGGAAGAAAAAGATGGGCAGCTGGTTGTACCCGACTACGCGATCGTGAAAAAAAATGGGGATAATTACGTCTATCTCGTGAAAGAAAATGTCGCTCGCCTGGCTATGGTCGACATCGCTGAAACGATCGGCTCAAACGCAATTGTAAGTGATGGTCTTGCTGAAGGTGACAAAGTTGTGGTGGTGGGAATGAAGAATTTAGGGATTGAAACCAGGGTTTCCATCGAAACGGAGAATTAAATCACACCCGATGTTGGCCGTAGAATTCATGACCAGGTTCCCGGTTGGAAACAATAAAAAGAAAGCGTAAGGCTGTTCCATGAATATAGCAAAATTTTCTGTAAAGAATCCTGTTCTCATAAATTTATTGATGATCGGTCTTTTTATATTTGGTTTGACATCCCTGTTTCAAATGCCGACGGAACTCAATCCGGAGATAAGTTTCAATTGGGTGTTTGTCAATGTGTATTATCCCGGCGCTTCCCCGGCGGAAGTGGAAAGCCTCATCATCGATCCAATTGAATCCGAAGTGCAGGATGTCGACAAAATTGATGAAATCCAGTCGACGGCAGGAGAGGGATTGGCATTTGTTCTGGTAAAATTTGAAGATATTTCTGATAGTGAATTTCGAGAGAAGTACACCGATCTGAAAGCAGAAATCGACAAAGTGTCCTTTCCTGATGGCGCCGAGGATCCCATAATCGATGATTTTGGTAGTGGTGATTTCCTGCCTGTTATCACGGTGAATATGGCATACGATGTGCCGGAAGACAATGCGCAGAAAATTGCGGATGAGCTTGAGGACGATTTGCTTGATCTCACCGGTGTAGCGAAAGTCCAGGTCTCCGGGTTGGCTGAGCGTGAAATCTGGGTTGAAGTCGATCCCGCCAGAATGAACGCCTACAACATCACTTTTGATCAAATCATACTCGCGCTGGCCTCACGAAATCTCAACGTGCCCGGTGGAAATATCAGCATTGGTAAAACAGAGTACCTCATTCGCTCACTTGGCGAATACCAATCCATTGAAGAAATTGAAAATACAATTATACGCACACCGCGGCAGGTTGGGCGCACCGGTGCCATCGAAAGTTTTGTGAAGATTAAAGATGTCGCGCGTGTAAATGATCGCCGTGCCGAATTGTCTATCCTTTCGCGACTGAATGGTACCAATTCCATCACCTTCTCGGTTTCCAAAAATTCGGATGCCAATTCCATGGATGTGATTGCCGCAATCAAGGGGCTGGTGAAACAATACGAAGAGAATATCCCTGATGGTATTATTTTCAGTTTTACCAACGACAATTCGGTTTACATCACCCGAACAATGAATGTCTTGCGTAACAATGCGGTTACCGGGATGATTTTGATATTCATCGTGCTTTATTTTTTCCTTGGCAAAGGAAACGCCTTGCTTGCGTCACTTGGTATTCCGATTTCCTTTTTTATTACATTTATTTTTCTGAATGCGATTGGCTACAGTTTAAATGGCAATACATTGTTCGCGCTGGTCATGGTACTGGGGATTATTGTTGATGATGCGATCATTGTCGTGGAAAATTGTCACCGCTATCGACTGAAGGGTTATAGCTCTCTCGAAGCGGCGATTAAGGGAACCACAGAAGTTGCGACGCCAATTTTGGCCAGTATCGCGACAAATATTGCCGCATTTCTGCCGCTGATTCTTCTGCCCGGCATAATGGGGAAATTCATGCGCATTATCCCCTTTGTTTTTGCACTTGCCTTGCTGGCATCAATGTTTGAGGCATTCCTGCTTTTACCGTCACACTACGCAGACTGGACGATTAAATCAAAATCATTTAAGCGAGGCGATCGTAATTTTTTCATTCGCATATGTAGCTGGTACAGCCGGATTTTAATTAAAGTGCTGCGCCGACGGTATCAGGTTATCGTGCTGCTGATCGTCATTTGGTTCGGCTCCTTCGGGATCATTCCACTCGTAGGTATTAATCTGTTTGGTGAAGAAGATTTTGATCAGTTTTTCGTTCTTGCGCGATTCCCACAGGGCACCAGTCTCGAAGAGTCTGATCGGATAATGAAAAAGATAGAAGCCGAAGCCCTGGCTATGCGTGAAGATTGGTATGTGCAGGACATTGTGACCAATGTCGGATTGCTGCAGGGGAATGAAGAATGGGTCACTGCGAAACATGTGGCGCAGCTCATCGTGCAGACGGTTCCCACAGAAGATCGTGAGATCAGTATCGATGATATTTTAGAAGAATTGCGCCGAAGGACGGCGCATATCAGCGGTACAACATCACTGGAATTTGAAAAAATTTCCGGTGGACCACCGGTTGGAAAGCCGATTTCGGTCAAAGTGCAGGGACAGTATTTTGATGACATCAAAGCGGCTGCGCTTGCTTTGCAAGATTCAATTCGGCATATGGACGGAACTAAAGAAGTGACCGATGATTTCCCCCCGGGAAAGCAGGAAATACGCATCGTTGTGGATGAAGAAAAAGCGGCCCTTTACGGCTTCACGAACCAATACGTTGCCATGAATGTTCGCTATGCTTTCGATGGCGCTGAAGCAACAGAATTTCGCGATGGCGATAAAGAAGTCGATGTTGTTGTGAAATACAACAGCTTCAACCGGTCTTCTCTTGACGATGTGCTGAATTTGCATTTAACCAATGCCACAGGCCAAACGGTTGCTATGCGTGACATGGTTCACTTCGATATCACACCGGGGCCAACAGCTATACAGCGCTTTGATCAGAAACGAACGATCATGGTCACCGGAAATATCGATGAGAATGTAACATCTCTGGAAAAAATAAATGGGGCATTAATCGCGGTTTTCCCCGCAATAGAAGAAAAATTTCCTGGCGTCACTTTAAAAATTGGCGGCCAGTTTGAAGAATTTGCCAATGCGTTTCAGGATATCGGGCTGCTGTTTGCATTTGGTATCATTCTTATTTTTCTCATTTTGGGGACGCAGTTTAATTCCTATACACAGCCCATGATTATTCTTACGACAGTGCCGTTTGCGCTAATCGGGGCGATGCTCGGACTGCTAATTTCCGGTAATCCGTTCAGTATCGTGGCGATGTTTGGCTTTGTTGCGCTGGCTGGTATTGTGGTGAATGATGCCATTGTTATGATCGACTTCATGAACAAAAGACGCTCCGGCAAAGAAACCAAACCGCTGCAATACTGGCGCAGTATCGTCAACAGCGGCCGCCTGCGGTTGCGCCCGATTTTACTCACGTCTTTAACAACAATTTCCGGTCTTATTCCAATGGCGATAGGAATTGGCGGGCAGTCAGGTATGTGGTCGCCGCTGGCCAACGTCATTCTATACGGCCTGCTGGTCGCCACCGTTTTAACGCTTTTCGTTATTCCATGCCTGATGGCTGTTTTGGATGATATTTTGGGATTGAGGAGAAAGGCGCGAATGAATGCAGTTTAAACAAAAAGGGGGAACTGAAAAATGATAATATCGTTCCTCGTGACGTCATTTCAGCATGTGTTTAGCTGGAATCCATATTTGTGGACGTGGAAGATATGATGCATGAAAACCTTGGTAGTCTGCAAAAACACCGAACAGCAAAATCTTATTACCTTATTGGGCCGCGCTGAATAAGGTAATAAGGTTACAATTTGTGGATTATCAGTTCTACCAAGTTTTAAAGAACAAAATCAGTTATGTGTTGATACAGTCCCATAACGACACAAAGCCAGCAGGAATCCAATTTTCGCTGGCTTTTTTTACTTTTTAACGCGTCCCGATCAATCCTCCCGTCTTGCGCAAAATCCAGCCCATGCATTTGTGCACAACATCCACCGGTTTGACAAACATCATCGGGCACCCACCTGTAATAACGCTGATATTGTTTTGTTTACACTTGGCCACAGCTTTGTCGGAGACGCTGCCCTCGCCAAAGGAGCGGTGCATCCAGACGCGGGAAATGCCGAGTGATATACATTGGTCAAC
>QQUM01000721.1 GCA_008501545.1 Calditrichota bacterium | reverse complement strand
TTGACAAAATATCGTGATCTGAATCAACCACGCGAATTTGCTGCAAATGAGACGGTCACAGTCGTCGGCCCCAAACGTCGAATTATCGAAAATGTTCGAATTCTTGGTCCTGTGCGTCCGGCAACCCAACTTGAGCTTTCCTATTCCGATGGCATCCACCTGGGCATCGACCTGCCGCACCGAATTTCCGGAGACATCAAAGGTTCAGCATCAATAATTCTCATCGGACCGAAAGGGATCGCGCAGTTGCCACAGGGTGCAATCCGTGCCATGCGACACATCCACATGAGCCCGGAACTGGCCAAAAAATGGAACCTTGAAAAAGGACAAAAAGTGAGTGTCCGCACCCACGGGCCAATGCAGGTTACATTTGAAAATTGTGTCATTCGAACAGGTGAAAACCTGAATCTGGCCATGCATGTCGATACAGACGAAGCCAATGCAGCCGGTATTCAATCCGGTGAAATCGGTGAAATCATTGAAGACGTTTAATCGTCGAATGTTTCACGTATCGCACTGATCGTGTAACGTGAAACATGAAACGTCAAACCAAAGGAAATTCTATGCAAATCGAACAGCATGTAATTGATAGAATTGTTCGTGAAGTAGTCAATCAATTAAGTGATGGTTCATCAACAAGTGCCCAAAACACAAATGGTCGCAACGATCGATATGCGATTTTTCAAGATGTTCCATCAGCGATTGCTGCTGCCGAAGAAGCGCAAAAAATATGGGTTGATACACCAAATAAAACGAAGAAGAAAGTCATTGCAGCGCTGCGAAAGGCAATGCATGACAATGCTGACGAATTCGCCAAACGCGCGTGGCAGGAAACCGGCATGGGACGCTTTGAAGATAAAATAGCCAAACACCACAACGCGGCCGATGCGACACCGGGTTTGGAAGATTTGGAAACACGCTCATGGGTTGGCGATAACGGCACGACCGTCGAACAATTGGCGCCCTATGGTGTCATCGCAGCCATCACGCCTTCAACCCACCCGATTCCGGTTATGTTGAATAGCATCATCATCACTATCGCGCCGGGAAATGCTGTTGTTTTTAGTGTGCATCCTTCTGCAAAAAATACTTCTGTTTATGCCATTGAAATATTCGAACGTGTCATTCGCGAAAACGGCGGCCCGGCCAATCTGATATCGATGATTAAAGAACCGACGATGGAAAATGTACAAGCACTTTTCCATCACAAAAAGGTGAGCTTGATCGCAGCTACCGGTGGGCCTGCTTTGGTGAAGGCCGCTTTTGCAGTCGGGAAAAAAATTGTCGCTGCCGGTCCCGGAAACCCGCCCGTTCTGGTTGACGAGACAGCGTGTCTGACCTCAGCTGCACGCCATATCATCGACGGTGCGTCATTTGACAACAATATCCTCTGCATCGCAGAAAAAGAAACATTTGTTGTAAATCAGGTTTTTGATGCTTTTATGCAAGCCATGGAAGAGCAGGGCGCATACCGGCTCAACGCGCAGCAAATCGAACAACTGACGGCAAAAGCTTTGTTCAAAAATAATAAAGGCACAATCTTCGGCACTGCAGATTACATTGGGAAAAACGCACGCGTCTTAGCGCAAGCCTGTGGTCTCGATATTGCCGACAGTGTACGTCTGCTCTACGGCGAAGTACCGGCAGACCACCCATTTGTAATTGCAGAACAAATGATGCCTTTCATGCCTGTTGTGTGTGTCAAAGACTTCACCGAAGGTTTGAAGGAAAGCGTGAAAGCCGAACACCGTTTTGGCCACACTGCAATGATTCATTCAAACAATCTCGCAAATATTACAGCCTACACAAAAGCGATTGATACTGATATCGTTGTCGTTAACGGACCATGTGTATCAGGTAACGGACCAAACGCAGGTGAAGGATATTTTTCACACACAATTGCCAGTCCAACCGGAGAAGGTGTCTGTACACCACGGGATTTTGCCCGTGTCCGCAGACTGGCCGTTTATAAAGCACTACAAATTGTTTAGAAATAAAGCGCATTGGAATTGAATATCAATCAAACAAGAATAAAATAATTCTATAATCATACTCAAACTATTAAACTGGAGAATTAATTATGGCCCAGGAAGCCTTAGGAATGGTAGAAACTCGTGGATTCATCGGCGCGGTAGAAGCAGCTGATGCCATGGTCAAAGCAGCACATGTTACATTGATGGGTAAAACAACAGTCGGTGGTGGTCTCGTTACCGTTACAGTCCGTGGTGATGTTGGCGCTGTGAAAGCAGCCACGGATGCCGGTGCAGCCGCAGCTGAAAAAGTCGGTGAACTGGTTTCCGTCCATGTTATCCCTCGTCCACACGCTGACGTAGAAGGTATTTTAAGCGATACACCAGCTAAAAAATAACAGGTAAATTATTGTGCAAAACATTGATAGTTTAAAAAAAGAGATTGTTGCCATTGGGCGGCGTGTGTACGAACGTGGATACGTGGCGTCCAACGATGGCAATATCAGTGCAAAAATCGAAGATAATCGCATTTTAATTACCCCAACAGGTGTGAGCAAAGGATTCATGAAGCCGGAAGACTTAATCATCATGGATATGGATGGGAAAGTTCTGAATGGTGATAAAAAGCCATCATCCGAGTTCAGCATGCATCTCCGGATGTATAAAGAACGGCCGGATGTGCGCGGTGTCTGTCATGCACACCCTCCCTATGCAACGGGTTTTGCAGTTGCCGGCATTCCGCTGGATCAGTGTGTCCTGCCGGAAGTTATCGTTGCTCTTGGTGGCATCCCGATCGCGGAGTACGGGCTTCCGGGAACGGACAAGTTGTTCGAACCGGTTTTGAAATATGTTAAAACCCATGATGCATTTTTGCTCGAAAACCACGGTGCGTTGACCATCGGCAAGGATATTCTCAACGCCTACCACAAGATGGAAACCATGGAGCATTTCGCACATATTCTGTTTGTATCCCGCACCCTCGGCAATGTCAACACCCTTAGTCAACAGAATGTTGGAGATCTGATTGATTTACGGGAAAAATTTGGCATCACAACGGATGTGGGGTGTGCTATCGAACCAGCGACACAAACACAAGGTCCAAGCAGCGAATATCCTGCGAAAATCGATGAGGATGCCCTGGTAAAACAAATCACTGATGCGGTTTTGAAACAGCTGAAATGAAGATAGCAGTCTGTAATATCGGCTCCAGCAGTTTGAAATTCCAACTGCTGGATATGCAGGATGAATCCGTCCTGGCGATAGGTGGAATTGAACGTGTCGGGCATGAAAATGCCGTAATCAAGTTCGTGGCTGGAGAAAATGAATTAAATGGTGTGAAACATATCCCAAGTCATCGTGAAGCGGTTCAGACGATGCTTGATTTTCTCATCGATCCAGCCAATTCACTTTTACAAAGCTATGCGGATATCGATGCTGTTGGGTTCAAGACTGTTCAGGCGGGTGAACAAAATGGCTCGGTACTTCTGACAGATTGGGTGCTGGAAGCCATGGAATATTATGCTCCCCTCGCCCCTGCCCACAATCCGCCCTATCTATCGGCAATTCGCATGTTTTTTGAATGTTTGCCAGGGATACCGCTTGTTGGTGTTTTTGAACCGGGGTTCCATGCGCATGCGCCGGAGTATGCAAAAATTTATGGTACACCTTATGACTGGATAGAGAAATTTGGTGTAAAAAAATATGGCTACCACGGTGCATCACACCGTTTTGTGTGCGAAAAAACAGTCGCTCTGTTAAACTCGCCAAAGAATTATAAAATCATCTCCTGCCATCTCGGTGGTTCTTCATCGCTTTGCGCGTATAAGGACGGCGTTGCCATCGATACATCGATGGGATTCACGCCGCAATCCGGCCTGATTCAAGGAACAAGAACCGGGGACCTGGACGCTTTTGTTCTGCCGTACATTATGGACAAAAAAGGAATTTCCCTTGAACAAGCATTGGATGAATGCACGAAAAATGCAGGTTTGGCAGGACTTTCCGGGACATCCGGTGATATGCGTGATATCAATGCAGCAATCGCCAGGGGAAGCACACGAGCCCGGCTGGCGAAAGATAAATTTATTTACGATATCAAGCGCTACGTCGGTGAGTTTCTCATCATAATGCAAGGTCTGGATGCGCTGGCTTTTGCAGGCGGTATCGGATTGAAAGATCCTGAACTGCGTGATGAAGTATGTAATGCACTGTCCTTTTTAGGCTGTTCCATCGATCCGGGAAAAAACAGTAAAAATGCAGAAATGA
>QQUM01000324.1 GCA_008501545.1 Calditrichota bacterium | reverse complement strand
TGGCACGTTCGATGTCGAATACCACCACAATGGCTGGTTTCAAGTGGATGCCGGACCGATGATTAGCAGTTCGGATGTCACAGGTGCCGATCCTGGCTTCATTGCTGTCGATTCATTTGACTTTCAGTTGCAAGCCGGCAGCCCGCTCATTGATAAAGGGCAGGATGTTGGGTTAACGTTTTTCGGCACTGCTCCAGATATCGGCGCCTACGAATATGGCGCATCGACTTCAGTCGCTGAAGCGGAATTTGATCGTGCGGGGACGCTTCCAAAGAGTTTTGTTCTTGAACAGAATTGGCCAAATCCATTTTCAGCCATGCGTTCAAATGTGACCAACATACCCTTACGCATGAATGGGACAAGTGCCGTTCGCGTCACAATTTACAATGTTCTCGGACAAGCCGTAAATCAACTTTACAATGGCGTGCTGGCCGGTGGAGAACATGAAATACGATGGAATGGCCGGAATGGCTTCGGCCAGCAGGTCGCCCCGGGTGTTTATTATTATGAAGTTCGGGTACAAAATCAACGCATAGCCAAACCGATGCTTCTTATTGAATGAGAATTGAATGTAAAACCGATGCAACGCACAGCATGCCGCTATTCGCCAAGCCTGATTTTAACTGATCGCTTTGTTGACATAGCGGCAGAATTTGTTAAAGATTTCAAATTCTTCCTTACTGATTTCCTGGCCAATCATCGCGTGACTCACATAGAGAACAGCAATCGAAGTTTTCCATTTTAATATGGGGATTGTGGCAAAGGGAAAGTTTTTTACATAGCGAGCTTCTTCCATGGAGTAACAATTTTCACCCAATGATTCTGTGTAAGATTTGATATTGTAGGACTTCCCATCCTTAAATGTCGTCATTATTGTCCCTTTTGATCCGTTAAGATCGAAGGTCGCCCAACGCATTGGATCATCTGGCGGCAAACCAAAATGCACTTTGTTTATTAAACTGTTGGTTCGTTTTTCAAAGAGAAAAACAGCAGTGTACTTCATGTTCACATAGGTCGAAACACTTTGCGCCAAAGCAAGTATGAGACCTTCAATATCTTTTCCATGGGTCAATTTTGGCAGCAATTCCTCCATGATTTTCAATTCCATCTCTTTCAAATGCAGCAGGTTATGGGCTTCTTTGAGCTTTGTCGTTTGTGCATTCACTGTTTTGCAACTGTTTTCAAGGGTGATGCAGTAGTGACGCAAGCCTTCAGATCGTGAATGCAAATCGTCGATGAGTTTGTATATTTTGTCACCTACCTGCCGAACAACCCGCCGATACTGCGTGTGGGAGAAGTCAAGAAACATATTCGCATTCTCCTGTCCCTCGTAGAAATAATGGTTCGCATGCTCACGGTGGCAAAATATCTTCGAGATTGAATTGGATACGAAAACGATTAATTCCAAAGATTTTTCACGATTTTTATAGCGCAAGAGTGTGTGATCATCATGGTGCCGGAAGATTGCACTGGACATCGAAACGGGTAGCCGCAATTCTTCTGCAATTTCGGCGCCGATTTCAGGGTGTTTTGTGCGAAGTATTTTCTCCTCTGCCTTGAAGTAATTTGAGTGACTGCGATACATTTTATTGATGCGGTAACTTTTTTCCGGTGAGAAACGGGCGATAGCAAGTTTGCCAATATCGTGAATGAGTGCCGCTGTGTAAGCTTCTTCCGGATTCTGGTAACGCATTTCCGTCGCCATGCGTTCTGCTGCGAATGCTGCAAAAAGTGAATGTTTCCAATACTCATGGATATCGAAAAGTGTCTCGTTTTTCAAGGCCAGTTCATCGTGGAAAATGTTCTGGTTCTCCAATAATTCCCGTATTGGATTTAATCCAATAAAATTAATTACTTTGGCTATAGTGATTGTGGAATTTAGCGGATCAAAATGTCCGGTGAGCGTAACCAGAGATAAAACGCGGAGCGTTAAAGCCGGATCGGATAAAATCGTGCGAATTATCTTTTTAATTGGCGGCATGTTCTCATCTAAAAGAGCTTGCAATTCCAGAAAAATTTCGGGTGTCGCCGGGAGTTTATGCACGTCAAACGGATTGTCCAGAATGTTGGGTAGATTACTGATGAGATGACTCCTGAATTATGAAATCCTTTCTGCAACTGGTCGGGCTTAATACGCACATAATGGGTATAGATAGATAATCGGCATGTTCTTCACTGAGATAAATGGAAAGCAAAAGCAAGGAGCTGTTCTCCTTTTGGGTCAGGGAAAAGATTGGTTGGGGAGGAGCGGGAAGTTTGACAAACGCCATGCGGGCATGCTGTCCGTTAACACTCAATCGATTGGCATATGGAAGCGAGCATAAACACTGGCCCTTCACTGTTCATAGCGGTTGTGGCTGACCAGACCAGATTGTTTTGGATAACTTTTACATGTTGCGCAAAATACGTCCGGCTTCTTCAAAAGTGTCATCTTCTTTTGCAAAACAAAAGCGTACGACTTTGTTGTCATCCCGGTCACGATAGAAAACAGACACAGGAATTGATGCAATTTTTTGTTCTTTGGTCATTTTGACTGCAAACTCCGTATCAGGTAAATCGCTGATTGCGGAGTAATCCATCATTTGAAAGTATGTGCCGTTACAAGGGAGTGGTTTAAACCGCGAGCCAGACATGACATCCAGAAATGTATCGCGTTTCTGTTGATAAAATTTTCCCAGTGTTTGGTATTTTTCCTCTTTGAGAATGTAGTCGGCAAGCGCGTGCTGGATTGGCGTATTAATCGTGAAGGCATTGAATTGATGCACCTTTCGTAATTCTTCCGTCAAAGCAGTTGGCGCCAGCGCATACCCTGTTTTCCAACCTGTGACATGGTATGTTTTACCGAACGAGCTGATTGCAATAGATCGCTCGGCCAATTCCGGCACGGTTACAACGCTTTGATGTTGCAGCTCATCAAAAATGATGTGTTCGTAGACTTCATCACTGAGGATTAAAATATTAGTTTTTTTAACCAATTCGGCCAGGTGATGCAGGTCATCGGCGGAGAGTACAGCACCTGTCGGATTGTGCGGTGAATTGAGTATGATCAACCTGGTTTTGCTGCTTATCGCTTTTTCAACAAGCCCCCAGTTGATTGAATATTCCGGGAAACTGAGCTTGATTTGCACCGGGATACCCCTGTTGAGTTGGACGACAGGAATGTATAAGTCATAAGCTGGATCAAAGATGATCACCTCATCACCCGGGTGCACAAGCGCGGTGATGGCGCAAAACAATGCTTCGGATGCACCGGCTGTCAATGTGATTTCCGATGCAGGGTCGTAGCGCGTGCCGTATAATTTCTCCGTTTTATTCGCGATGCGTTCGCGCAACAAAGGCAAGCCGGGTGATTGGGCATACTGGTTAAAACCTTTTTTCATATAATGATAGACAAGTTCAACCAATTCAGGATCGCAATGAAAATCGGGAAATCCCTGTGATAGATTTATGGCATTTTCCTGAGCTGCCAGACCACTCATCGTCGTGAAAATCGTTGTTCCTACATCCGGTAGTTTCGATTGCATACATAATCCCGTAATTACTTTAACAAAATTTTGATTTGCTGTTTGCGCATTCCATGTTCGATCTTAAAAAATAGAAAATATACACACATGAAACCAGAGAAATAATCTGAAATACCTTGTGCTCATTTCAACAGGATGTCGATTATTTTTGTTATGAAACCATTTTGCCTTGCGTTAGTTTATTTGATTAATTAAACTAGCTGCCTTGAAAAAGTAAACTTTTACAGTTTGATGCAAAAATGGAGCCTTGAATGAAAATAAGCTTACTTCAGTATTTCTGGATAGCACTGCTTGCAAGCCAAACGCTGGTTGCAGGTGAGTGGCATGCCACGGCGGAACCGGTGAAAATAGTTCAAAATAATGAAGCTGTTTACATGAATCCCATTTGGTCAACGGATGGCCGGTTTCTTGCCTTTACAAAAGCAAATTACCGTGGTATCCTTATTTGGGATGCGGAGATGCGCAAAGTTTTAGAAATCAATGATGAAGTTGGTGCGGGATTCGGTATGTTGTGGTCCCAACAAAAACCGGCGCTCCTGGCACGTGTCGCGGAGTATCGCGGTTTTCGACGTTATGCGGCAGTTAAAATTTTTGACGTTGTTGCGCAGCGTTCCCACACAATCGTGCCTTTCCAGGCATCGCTGCCGGATATTCCCCGCGGGAAAAGCACTGGCGATGTGTATTATGCTGACCGTGAAGGGGTAAAGGTCGTTGGTATTGGCTATAAC
>QQUM01000553.1 GCA_008501545.1 Calditrichota bacterium | reverse complement strand
ATTCTGGCGATCATGATTATTCCCATGCCGACGGCATTGCTGGATATACTGTTAGCGTTGAATATCTCGGCTGCCCTGCTCGTTTTGATGATTGCCCTGTACATGACCGAGCCACTGCAATTCAGTGTGTTCCCGGGATTGCTGCTCATTTTGACCCTTTTTCGACTTTCGCTTAATATTGGCTCCACACGCCTAATTCTCAGTGAAGCTTATGCAGGCAATATTATTACAGCATTTGGCAGCTTTGTTGTCAAAGGAAATTATGTCGTCGGTTTCATCATTTTTCTCATTCTCGTGATCATTCAGTTCGTTGTCATCACCAAAGGTGCCGGTCGAATTGCAGAAGTAGCTGCGCGCTTTACGCTCGATGCCATGCCTGGAAAACAAATGGCCATCGACGCAGATCTGAACGCAGGCCTTATCGATGATGCCCATGCACGGCAACGTCGGGAGGCCATATCGAGCGAGGCTGATTTCTATGGTGCAATGGATGGTGCAAGCAAGTTCGTCCGCGGTGATGCCATTGCCGGCTTGATCATAACCGTAATCAATATCATAGGTGGATTTATCATTGGTGTCGGCCAGCGTGGAATGGAGTTCGCTGATGCGGCACAGACATACACCTTGCTTTCCATCGGCGACGGACTCGTTTCGCAGATTCCGGCACTTATCATTTCAACGTCCGCTGGTATTATTGTGACACGCGCTGCTTCGGATGCGTCCCTGGGGCAGGATGTGTTCAAACAGCTCTTTTTTGAGCCACGCAGTTTGTTCATTGTTTCCGGCACTCTGGTTGCTTTTGGCGCTGCGCCAGGCCTTCCGCCATTGCCGTTCTGGACCCTGGCTATATTCAGTTTTGCTGCAGCGCGCACCATTATCTCCAAGAGAAAAAAAGAAGAGGCTGCCCAGGCAGTGCCTGAAGATGAAGAAGAAAAGGAATCCGAGGAAAATGTCGAACGCTACCTGCATGTTGATGATCTTGAGCTGGAAATCGGTTATGGCGTCATTGCGCTCGTTGATAAAGAGCACGGTGGAGATCTCCTGCATCGCATTACGATGATCCGCAAGCAGGTCGCTCTGGAACAGGGAATAATTGTGCCGCCGATACGTATTCGGGACAACATCCAGTTGAAACCGGATGAATACACAATTAAAATTCGTGGTGTGGAAATCGCCCGCAGCGAGGTTCGTTCCGGTTATATCATGGCCCTGAATCCCGGTGGAATAAAAGAAAAACTGCATGGTATCAACGCGGTTGAACCGGCATTTGGCCTGCCTGCCGTCTGGATAGAAAGTTCCCGCCGGTCCGAAGCAGAGCGATTGGGGTACACAGTGGTGGAAGCGGCTGCCGTACTGGCAACACACTTGCGTGAATTGCTGAAATCCTACGCACATGAACTTCTCGGACGACAGGAGACGCAAAAACTTATCGATAACATCAAGCAGGATTATCCTGCGGTCATCGAAGAGCTCATTCCGGGCCAGATGTCCCTGGCCAATGTCCAGAAAGTTTTGCAAAATCTGTTGAGTGAGCGCGTTTCAATTCGTGATCTCGTCCGGGTTTTAGAAACGCTTGGCGATCACATTCATTTGACAAAAGATGTCGATTTGCTCACAGAATATGTTCGAAATGCCCTTGGTCCAAGCCTGCACCTGCCGTATGTGGCTGAAGATGGTGCACTGCACGCTGTATCGCTTGACCCGGGCATTGAGCGCATGATTCTCGAATCCATACGCCAGAGCGAATCCGCTTTGAAGATTCCAAACCTGCCGCCGGATACCCTGCAAAAAATTTATGGTGAAATCAAAAAGTATACGGACATCCTCATGCAAGACGGTTTTCCAGGTGTTCTCGTCGTATCTCCCGGCGTGCGTCTTTACACGCGGCGCATGGTCGAAACAGTTTTTCCTGACCTGGCTGTTCTTGCAATCACAGAATTACCGACGACACTGGAAATCAAGCTTGTTGGTGCAATACGGATAAGTGATGAAAATTAAAAAATACCAAAAATCGAGTATGGCAGAAGCCCTGAAATCGATAAAAAAAGATTTGGGTGAAAATGCCCTTATTCTGAGTTCAAAGAAGCTCGGGGAAAGTGATGGACGAATCGAAGTTATCGCGGCAATCGATGAGAAACCATTGCCAGCCAATGCCCCATCTGTCCATGTGCCGGCGATTCCTGCATTTGAGGAAAAATCGCCTGTTGAGTTCACTGCCCCGGAGAAACGCAATTACGCAACACGGATGTACGCCGGAACACCGGATAACCAGCCAGGAAAACAACATATCAAATCACCGAGTTTTGAACGTATTTCAACAAAGGAACGGCTTGTTTCAAGGCACGATACAAGTCGTATAATGCCAAAGTTGAATCCATTTTTGCAGATGCTGGAAGATGTCCTGGCGAAGGCTGGTGTGCATAGCGAGATCAGCCGCTCGCTGCTGCTCGATCTGGGTGAATCGGTTCCCCAAAGTGAATTCGAATCTCCGGATACGGCTGCGACGATTTTACGAAATAAACTGGCATCCTGTTTTCGTGTTCAACCGGATACGATAACGACAGGTTCACGGAAAATCATCGCACTGGTCGGGCCAACTGGCGTTGGCAAGACCACATCCATAGCAAAAATTGCTGCACAACTCAATCTGCAACAGCAAGCGAAAGTTGGCCTGGTTTCTATCGACACCTACCGGATAGCTGCGATCGACCAATTGAAGACCTTTGCCGAAATTGCGGAAATTCCGATGAAGATTGCTTTTACACCGCCCCAGCTTGAATATATCGTGCAATCTTTTTCTGATTGTGATTACATCTTTTTGGATACGACCGGCAGGAATCCGCGCAATCGCATTTTCCAAAGGGAACTGCGCCATTTTCTGGAAAAAATAGCTGTGACTGAAGTGCATCTTACCCTGAGCGCAACGACGCGTTATGCAGAGTTGGAAGACATTATTCAATGTTATCAGCAACTGCCTTTTGATAAAATTCTTTTTACAAAAATTGATGAAGTCATGGATGCGGCAGCGATGTTGAACCTGGCAAAGTTGACAGATAAACCGGTGTCTTATGTATGCAACGGGCAAAATATTCCGGATGATTTAATTAAAGCAACACAGGAAAAACTTGCTGAAATCGTGGTCGAAGGATGGGAAGTGGATCAATGGATCAACTAAAGCAAATGCGTGACTACCGCACAAGTTTCCCGGCTGCATCAATTGATTACGATGGACAGCAAGGCGCGGGCAGGGCTGTGATGTGGGCCATGATGTCCGGTAAAGGCGGCGTTGGGAAATCTATTCTTGCTGGCATCTTTGCGCTCGAACTTGCGCGAATGGGTTACCGTACGCTTTTTGTCGATACGGATTTTTCCTTGCCGGATGCACAATTGCTTTTTGATACGGCTAATTTTGTCGATCCGAACGCCTTCATTGGCCGGGAAAGCGCGAGCAATGAGAAACTCGCCTCTGGAATCGATAATCTCGATGTTTTCATCATGCAACCACAAAGTGAACCGGCAAATCCAAATGCCTTGCGCTGCCTTGATTCTCTCATGCAAAATTTGGCAATTTCCTATGATTTTGTCCTGTTCGATGCGACAACCGGATTCAGCGAAATGCATCGCCGGTTGTGCCGCACACTCGATCTTGTCTCCGTAGTCTCGATGCCGGATCCCGCTTCTATCACCAACGCTTACGCATTGGTAAAAATGATTAAAATGCTCTTTCCACAATTGCATATCAATGTGGCGATGAATCGCACACAATCGAGACAGGATGCAATAGAAGCCTTTGCGAAACTGAATCTTATTGTTGAACATTTTCTTCATTTTGAGGCACCGCTGCTGTGCCACATCAGGGAGGAAAAGAAGATTAAAGAAAAAATACAGGAGAGTTTGCCCCTGCAGTTTTGGCCGCAAAACTTGACTGTTTTTCAATCGGTGCAGCAGATTCTGGCGCAACTGGCGCCGCAACTGCGACCCGACCCCCATATACTTCAAAATAGTGCGAAAGCTATTGCTTGATTGCGAAACTGGAACTGAAAACGAAAATTATTACCGGAGTAGAGAATGGTTCTGAAAGCATCGCTTTCCTTTGCTTTGTTTCTGTTTATCATCCAGAATATTGCAGGAGTCCCGTACAATGAAACCGTTATGAACAGTGTTTTTTATTTTATCCTGGCCTTTGCTTTGGGCTTATGCATTGATACGCTTTACCGTCATATTCGAGTACGAATAAAATTGATCGAAGAAGAAGAAC
>QQUM01000340.1 GCA_008501545.1 Calditrichota bacterium | reverse complement strand
GCCCTACGCTTTCCAGGCTGCGGTTTTCTCACAAAACATCGACAGTGCAATGTACTGCTACAACCGCCTCGATGCAGCTGCCGTGATGATAAACGAGCATACTGCATTCCGCGTCGACTGGATGCCTTTTGCCGGCGCAAAGCAGTCGGGATACGGCATTGGTGGTATCAAATACACAATGCGTGACATGCAGGTTGAAAAATTGCTGGTGTTGAATTCGAAAGGTTTGTAATCCAATACAAAGAGGCCCAAATGCTCCGATTCGCCATTACGCTATTATGTTCGCTCCTAACAGCACTTCCACTGCAAAGCCAGGAATCACAAAACGCCAATTCCATCACTGTAAAAACGGAGACGATGAAAAAATTTTCCGGATTTTTCCTGTTTTATTGGGATGATGCAAGTGGAAAAATATGGCTGGAAATTGATAAACTGAACCAGGAATTTCTCTACATCAATTCCCTTTCCAGTGGTTTGGGTTCCAACGACATCGGTCTTGACCGGGGACAAATTGACCGTGGGCGAATCGTAAAATTCGAAAAAATCGGGCCGAAAATTCTGCTTATCCAACCAAACACCGACTACCGGGCGTTAAGTGATAATAAAGCTGAACGAAAAGCTGTGGAGGAATCGTTTTCCCGTTCGGTTCTCTGGGGATTCCAAATTAGCGCTGAGGAGAATGGTAAATTCCTGGTCGACCTCAGTGAATTTCTCCTGCGGGATGCCCACAGCATAAGCCACCGGCTCAAACAAATGAACGAGGGCAATTATCAATTCAATGCCGATCGTTCGGCCATTCACTTATCGCGCACAAAGAACTTCCCCAATAACACCGAATTTGATGTTTTAACCACCTACACCGGCGAATCACCTGGCCGTTATTTGCGTTCCGTCTCGCCTGACCATGCAGCCTTCACTGTAAATCAGCATCACTCGTTTGTGCAGCTGCCCGAGCCGGGCTACCAAATGCGGAAGGCCGATCCACGCGCGGGATATTTCGGCATCAAATTTCAGGATTATGCGACACCGATTTCGGAAAACCTTGTTAAACGGTTCATCAGCCGGCACAGGTTAAAAAAGAAAAATCCTTCAGCAGACATAAGTGAAGCCGTCGAGCCGATTGTCTACTATGTGGATCGCGGAGCGCCCGAACCCATCCGCTCTGCGTTGGTGGAAGGCGCCAGTTGGTGGAATCAGGCCTTTGAGGCAGCGGGTTACAAAGACGCCTTTCAGGTAAAAATCATGCCTGAGGGCGCTGATCCAATGGACATTCGCTACAACGTCATCCAATGGGTGCACCGCTCCACCCGCGGTTGGTCCTACGGCGGCGGCGTCATCGATCCGCGCACCGGGGAAATGATCAAAGGCCATGTCAGCCTGGGTTCATTGCGTGTACGTCAGGATTTTTTAATCGCTGAAGGGCTGCTTGCGCCATACGAGGACGGCACGACAGTCCCACCGGAAATGGAACAAATGGCCTTGGCCCGGCTGCGCCAACTCTCAGCCCACGAAGTCGGACACACCCTTGGATTATCACACAATTTTGCGGCTTCAACATCAAATCGTTCATCGGTAATGGACTATCCATATCCCCTCGTTAAGCTCACAAACGACGGGGAAATCGATTTATCGGATGCCTACGCAAGCGGCATGAGTGAATGGGATAAAGCCTCGATTGCGTATGGCTATCAGGATTTTCCCCAGGGAACGGATGAATCAGGAGCGTTGGAGGCGATAATTCAAGAAGCGCTGGCGAAAAACATGCAGTTTATTTCCGACGCGGATGCCCGGCCATTGGGCAGCGCGCATCCGGCGGCCCATTTGTGGGATAATGGTTTCAATCCTGCCGATGAACTGGACAGGATTATGAAAGTGAGGCAAGTGGCATTGGCTAATTTTTGTGAAAAAAATATTCGCACCGGTGAACCACGTGCCCGTCTCGAAACGACGCTTGTACCAATTTATCTTTTTCACCGTTACCAGCTTGAAGCAGCTTCCAAACTACTCGGCGGTATGCAGTACTCCTACGCCATGCGCGGTGATGGCCAGCCTGAAAATAAAATCGTCGATGGCACTCTGCAACGACAAGCCTTGCTTTCCCTTCTGCGCACAATTCACCCGCAAGCACTCGCTCTGCCGGAAAGACTACTCAATCTGATACCACCGCAGCCAATGGGATATGGTCGCAATCGTGAAAATTTTACAACGCGCACCGGTCTCACCTTCGATCCATTGACAGCGGCGGAAACGGCAGCTCAACTGACAATCCGCCTAATTTTGAATCCGCAACGGGCCGCACGTCTGGTTGAGTACAACGCACGCGACAACAGTTATCCCGGCCTGGATGAAGTGATTACCCAACTCATTGCTTCGACATGGAAATCGAATCAGCATTCTGCTTATTTTGAATCAATCCAGCAAACGGTGAACAACACTGTTTTGCACCAGCTCATGCAGCTTGCAACCAGTGAAGCCACATCGGTGCAGGCACGCGCCCTTGCATCCTTTCACCTAGATGAATTAAAATTGTGGATTCAAGAGCACATGGATCAAAATCAGAAGCTGGCAAGGGAACAGCGGGAGAAACTGGCTTTTTATAAATACAGTCAGGCACAAATCACTGCTTTTCAGAAAAATCCCGAAAAATTCAAAATATACAATCCGGCTGTACCACCCGATGGCTCTCCAATTGGCATGCCCGGAGATACATTCGATACGCAGGGATGCAGCTTTCATTCCTATTGATTTTTTGAGCAAAGTTTTTAATGTATTTCATGTCGTTTAATGTCCGGTTACAATGCCAATAGAATGAAATCATGGATTCAGAAAAAACACATGCAATGACAAATCTTCGACATGAAAAATAGAAACAGGAACAGGGCCTTCCGCATTCTCGGGGCAACGCTGCTCATTTTATTTTGTGGATCCTGCAAGCATTACAGCTACAATAATCCAGTTGATCCCAATTTTGCATTGGATCCGCCAAGGGGTCTGCGAATTCAGGCAGCACGGGATACCCAGATTATTCTTTCCTGGGACCAACCGACAGCATCCAGTCTGTTTGAAATAAAACGCAAAAAAAACACGGATTCCGCATACACAATTCTTGATAGCGTTAATGGACGCCTGAATGGATTTATCGACTACAGTGGCATTGAAACTGATGTGCTCTATACCTACGCCTTAACCGCGGGAGCAGATGAAAATGTGAGTGATACGATAACACAGGATTTTGCACTACCGTTTCCAAAACCAACAAACCTGCAGTTGGAAAAAGTCGACGATCGTCTGATAAAACTTACGTGGGAGCAAAACGCCTATTTCGCAATTTGGGTTCGCGTGGAACGGAAAATAGATGATAGCGAATATGAACTCATCGGGCAGGTTGCCAGGCATACATCTGATTTTTTTGATTCTTTTACCGAATACAACAGGATATACAGTTATCGTGTGTATGCAAAAACCTCAATTAATGCTTCGGATTATTCAGAAGTCGTCAGCTTTATGCCAACACCACCAGATTCAAATTAAACGAGCAAGCAGACATCGAACAGGAGACTTTTTGTGAGCAAGAATGATAAAATTAGATTTGCAATCGTTGGCATGGGGGCCATTGCCGATTTTCATGCCAAAAGTATTTTAGGTCTCGAACGTGCCCGGCTCGTGGCCGTTTGCAGTCGCAGCGAAGAGAAAGCCCGTGCCGCGGCAAAAAAATACGGTGCCGACTGGACCACTGATCTCGAAAAAATGCTGCGACGGGATGATATCGATGTGGTGAATATCTGCACAGCCAGTGGCATGCATTTGGAGCCGGCGCTCGCAGCGGCCCGTGCCGGAAAACACGTCATTGTGGAAAAACCGCTGGATGTCACGATGGAGCGGGTAGATGAAATGATAACCGCTTGCGAAAATACCGGTGTGAAACTGGCCTGTATTTTCCAAAACCGCTTTAATCCGGACTTTATCAAATTGAAAAAAGCTGTTGACGACGGCAAACTGGGCAAACCGGTTGCCGGCAGCGCCTACATCAAATGGTTCCGGCCGCAGAGCTACTACGACGCCAACGACTGGCGCGGTACGCTGCGCGGCGACGGCGGTGCAGCGTTGATCAACCAGTCGATCCATACAATCGATTTGTTGCAGTGTGTTATGGGCCCGGTGCGGTCAGTTTTTGGTAAAACAGCAGTCCGCACGCACGATATCGAAGGAGAAGATCTTGGGCTGGCAATTTTGCAATTTGCCAGCGGTGCGCTCGGGCTCA
>QQUM01000627.1 GCA_008501545.1 Calditrichota bacterium | reverse complement strand
CTTTTCTGAAGCCATGTTATGCGATCTCAACCTTGATTTTTAATCCTTCGACTTGCAGAACACGAACTGCCGATCCTACCGGAATCTCGGAGTCAGCGTAAGCACTCCATATTTCGCCGTGGACCTGGACCTGGCCGCTCGCTGCAATAACACTTTTGGCAATTCCTTTTTCACCGATAATGCCCTCCGCACCGGTGGTTACTTTTCTCTGGCGTGCTCGCAAGGCTAGACCAACTGCCCAGACAAATAAAATACCGGTTATTAATGAAAATGTAATGACCAATGAAAGGCTGATGCTCATCGCAGGCGACATAATATTGTCAGGTGAATCAAAAAGCATGAGTGAACCTAAAATCATAGCGACTATTCCTCCAAGCGTCAGTAATCCAAAACTGATGATTTTCACTTCAAGTATGAATAAAATTATTGCCAATACGATCAACAGGAGCCCTGCATAATTTACAGGCAGAGTTTGTGTAGCATAGAGGAAAATTAACAGTGCAATTGCACCGATCACACCGGGAAAAATTGAACCCGGGTTGGAAAGTTCGAAAAAAATACCCCACATCGCAATCATAAGCAGGAAATAGGCAATATTGGGATTGGTGATCATGTTCAGAATCCGGTCGCGCCATGTCATGTCCATCCTGTCGATGGAGGCATTTTTCGTATTTAGTGTGACTTCACGATCATCAAATAATATTTTTTTACCATCGAGTTGTGAAAGAAGACTATCCAGATTTGGCGATATGAAGTTGATGACATTGAGCTTGAGTGCTTCATCGGCAGTGATAGAAACACTTTCACGCACAGCTTCTTCTGCCCATTCCGCATTGCGTCCCCGCTTCTGCGCCAGCCCTTTAATTTGAGCGACTGCATCATTCGTGATTTTATCCATCATCGCTGTTTGCGATGAGTCAGCGCCTCCCTGAAGGGTCACCGGATGAGCCGCACCGATATTCGTCGATGGCGCCATTGCGACAAAATGCGCCGCATAGCTGATAAAAACACCCGCAGAAGCCGCACGAGAGCCACTTGGATAAACATAAACAATAATCGGAATTTCACTGGCAAGAAACTGTTTCGTGATCAGGCGTGTCGATTCGAGAAGTCCCCCAGGCGTGTCCATCTGCAAAATGAGCGCATCATAATCCTCGTCTTCAGCGTGTCGTATTGTACGAATCGTATACTCTGTGGTAACCGGATTTATCGCACCGTCAATCGTCGCGACAAGGACTTTGTTTTCCCCCGAAAGATGGGCCGAGTGAAAAAGACAGCAGAGAACCAATAAGATGAAAACGGCTTTATGTTTAAACACGATTAACTCCCTATTTTTATAAATCATATTAAGGTTTTTTAAGGGCAGTTATCCATACTTTTTTCTTGCAAAGTCGAGATAAAAATGATTTCTAAATGAAACTTAACATCTTTTATAAGTTGTTGTTTTCGTATGATATAACATTCTAATATACTAAATATTATTTTAAGTAGGTCTTGACATTTTTTCTCTTTTTGGTATATTTGAAGTGCGATAACTTTACGAACTTTGAAATACCCTGCATCATCTTGCAAAGCAGAATAAAGACCAACACCTATAAGTTGGGAGCTTAGCTCTGTCCCGTGTATTGCAGACCTTAATTCTTCGGAATTTGAAGGAAGTAAGAAGCGAGTAGGCGGTGCCCATTGTGTCCGAATCGGTCCTTTGTTACTCTTTGCAGATGCAGGGATTTTTTTTATAAAACAGCCATTCCTTCCCGTACATCTTTCCTGATATCAAAAATCGAATCGAGTCGCATGCGTTTGAAAATCTCATGCAAAGCAGGATTCAAACCGACAATTACAAATTGTTTATGTCTTGTTCTCATCTCACTGGCACTAGCAATCAAAACACCGATGGCAAGGCTGTTGACGATATTAACACTGGAAAAATCTATTATTATATCTTGATGTACATAGTTGAGGAGCTCGATCATTTCTGCTTTAAATAAGTCCGTATCCTGCATATAGAGACGTTTTGTGTGCGGTGATACGATTGTGACACCTGCTGTTTCATGGACAGAAATAAGTTTAAAACGTTTCATTTTTCATCTACGAATTGATGATTTCCGGATCAACCTGAAAATGCTGGCATGAATTGGTTAAGGACGTTTCCATATCATTTTTTTTGCAGTAGTAGATAAATTGTACATCTTTTTCCTGGGCGAGAAATGTGGAACGGAAGAGACAGTTTTTGCATGTTTTTACAGGATGTCGAAACCGGGAGAGATAGGCATTTGTCCCAAGTTTTCCTGCTTGTACCCATTGATGAATTTCAGACACCCGCTTCAACATCATTTTGACCCTGATAATCGCCCAAATTTGCAAAATAAACAGGGTCGTCAATATGAGCAATAAACTGAAGATCATTGGGAAAGATGTTAAAAAGTCTTGCATCGCTTTATCCTCAAAAAGCAAGATGATTGAGATTAAATGCAGTTGCATCGATTCGAACCCACCATCCTTGCAGGTCTTTTTAATTATAACAAAAAATAATTATCCTGCAAATCGAATCTTTGGGTTGTGGTGCAATATTGAATGAATTTGTACCTATATATTTAATTTTATTACTTTCAGCTCTCTCTGTTAGCGTACAGGATTCTATGAAATTCCTGTGATAACTGCATTGTCTTGAAATTAGTTAATTTGGCTATTAGGTGATATAACGTTATATATTTCATTCATTTGGTTCCCTTCCCAAACTCAATCCCTAACTTATTCATACGATTCCGCAGTGTACTCGCGTTAATACCTAGCAATTCCGCAGCACCGCCATTACCATGAATTTTACCATTGGTCTTTGCCAAAACACGGCGAATATGCTGTCTCATTATTTCATCAAGCGTAGTATTATCATCAGATAGTATTTGATTTTCAGGAAATCCCCTTTGAACAGGCAGGTTCAAATGTTCAAATGTTAATGGCCCGGATGGATTGAGAATGAGTGCCCGTTCAACAATATTTTGCAATTCGCGGACATTTCCTGGCCAACTATAATTCATCAGCAAGTCTATTGCTCCAGGTGAAACAGTTGGAATAGCTGGCAGCTTCAGTTCCCTTGATTTTAAACTGATAAAATGCTGTAAGAAGGCGGGGATATCTGGTCTTCTGTCCCTCAACGGCGGGATCCAAATTGGGAAAACATTGAGCCGGAACCACAAATCTTCACGAAACTGGTGTGCTTTTACCATCTCTTCAAGATTGCGGTTCGTGGCAGCGATGATTCGTATATCCAGGGGGATAGTTTTCACACCGCCAACCCGTTCAATCTCTTTGCTTTGCAGTACTTTTAATAATCGAACTTGCGCCTGGAGCGGTAGCTCGCCAATTTCATCTAAAAAAATTGTTCCATAGTTTGCTCGTTCAAAACGGCCGCGTTTTTTTGATAGAGCGCCTGTAAAAGCACCTTTTTCGTGGCCAAAAAGTTCGCTGTCAATCAGCGTATCAGGGATCGCTCCACAATTGACACTGACAAAAGGGCCATTGCTGCGCAAGGATGAATAGTGAATTGCGTTGGCGATTACATCTTTGCCAACACCGGTTTCGCCCAGAAGTAAAACCGGGCTGTCAAGGGCTGCTACTTGCCTTACTTGATACATAACATCTTTTAAACCGAAAGAGGCCCCGATAATTTCATCCCCGGTTAAACGCCGCAGTTCGCCGTGAAGATAGCGATTGTCGTCTGCCAGTAGATCTTTTAATTTTATAACTTCCCGATGCTCAAGGGTGTTGGACATCGCTATGGTCAACGGGTCTTTTAGTGTCTCAATCAGCTCCAGGTCATTTTTAGTAAATTTTTGCTCACCTTCTGATTGCAGAATTAGAAATCCCAACATTTTTGTCTCAATCCGAATCGCCAGAACAATGATGGATGAACCACTTATATTATGGAATTTCATCATATCTCGACTTACCGGAAATTCATCCGGATTTGTTATCAGAAACGCATCCTTCCCCGCCGGCACATTTCGATTCAGCTCAACAGCTTCTTTCGACAGGTGAGCGATTTGATTGACTCGTTCAAATCTGTTCTCATCTGCATAGGCTATTGTTCTAATTGACTGCAGGCTTTCTTCAAAATATTGAAGATACATTCTTCGTAAGCGTCCGGTAAAGCCCATCTATTATTAACTTGTCTACTTTGCTATATTACGTCCTCAAAAATATGAGGACGATAGCCATGATTCAAATTGCCAAGACGGGAACTCCACGCCGTAAGTCCGCAG
>QQUM01000596.1 GCA_008501545.1 Calditrichota bacterium | reverse complement strand
GCGATGCTCCCGATCAGGGCACGCAGGATAACCGGTAGTGTAAATGCAAGCACAATTCCCATCTGGTTTGGGTGGAAAAGTGTCCCTTTCGCCCGCCACCACATGTGTGAGGCAATATCATCGATCACCCCGACTTTGAAAAATGGAATTTTAAATTGCAACAGGGATATCATCGCCTGAATGATGATCGTCCAGCTGAGGCATTTCATCAAAAAACGAAAGTCTTTTGGCGTCTTGATGTTATTGACCAACACCCAGAGAAAAAATGCATCGATCAATAAAACGATTGGTCCTTCAAGCGCGTAAGTCGTATTGATTGCCTTGTGGATCGACAAAAAACCCCAGCAGGCCATGAGCAGCCAGGGAATAAAAATCGCCTTGTAATTTTTCTTGAACTTTATCTTTTTTCCGGGATCGATAAAGTTATAAATCATCAATGCAAAAAACGTGATGTGGATAATACCAATATCAAAATTCAGCGCATTTATCCACAAACCACCCTGCCACATTGCGGTTATGATACCTGCAGCGAGAAGAGGATAGGCTTTATTCCGAGCCCGGACAAAAATGATGCCGATAATAGAAAAACTCAGGAAAATAAAGATGAATTGACCAAATGGCAATAATCGCATAGAATATACTGTTTTCTATTGTGTTAGATGATAGATAACGGTTTTGATTCCAGCAGGATTCATATCCTTGTAGACAAGATGCAGTTGCTCATTCGTATTCTGCTCATCCGTGAGAAACTGCAAATTCGGGAACTTGGTTTTATACCTGTCAGTGACAACCAGATAATCAACCTTTTTGTATTGCGCGTAAGCGAGAATACGATCAAAATCTTTATTTATAGGAAATGAGACCGTCTTGCGTGTATCCAGCAAGCCGGCATAGTAATCCACAGCTTTGTTTTCACTCATAATCCGGATTGGGCCGTTTGTATTCGTTTTGAGCCACTCCCCTGCTTTTTTCAATTCAACTGCTTCAGCCCAGTACTCCGCATCAAATTGCTGGCGTTTGAGAATCTTTCCCAGTTCAGGCAAATAGGTAAATCCCAGTATAAAAACAGAAACGATCGTCACAGCCAATGTTTTATATTTAAAGAATTTAAACTCAGGCAACCATCTATCATTGTTTTTCAGCGTGTTATGAACGACGCCGGTCAATAAAACGAGACCATTTGCCAGCCAGATAAACAGCAGTGGCATTTGCGGTGCAAAGTAGCGCAAATTGACATGGAAAAGCGGAATGCCGATGAACCACCAGAAAAGAATAAACATGAGAATATAGGCATTGAATTTACTCTCCTCAGCAGTCCACGCCTTGCCGAACAAACCGAGAGCCACGAGCAAAAATGGCGCAAAAGTCAACAAAACCGGAATGCCGTCCCGGTTCACTTTGAAAAAATTCTCCACATACTTTTTCACCAGGATGCCCATGCCAATATCAACACTCGACTCACGCCCGGTGGTTGTGCTTTCATCCACCAGTACCTGGAAATTCCCTTCATGATAAGCGACATCGGTGGGCAGGTAGCGGTTATCCTCGGTGAGTGAAAACCGCGCTTCCGGCGTTTTGTCTTTCGCCCAATCGAGCGCAGCAAACTGTTGATTTACCTGCTGCTTCATACTCAAAGTCCACATGCCCATTTCATTTTTAACATAAATCAGGTACGGCACAGAGAAAATAAAAAATCCAAGCAGGCTGACGGCAATAAGTGCAGGAAGGTGTTTTTGAAATTGCTTTATACGAATGAAAAAAACCAAAGCGGCAACACCGCTGAAAACCAGGACATAGTGAATGCCCTCCGGTTTTGCCAAATAAGCAAAAGCTGAAAATACACCAACCAGAAAGGCCTGAATGAGAGACCGCTCATTGAGTGCCTTCCAGCCACACCAGATGGCTGCAAGTCCCACGGTTGTGTAAACCGTTTCAGCCAGCACATTCGTTGCATCAAAAGCGATGGACGGAAAGAATGTCAGGGTCAACGCAGCAAGCAAAGCAATTTTTTCTGAAAACGCATACCGTGCAAGACGGTAAACAATGTAGACAGAAATCAAACTAAATACGATATTCACCATGCGTGCGGCAAGTTCACCATCACTGATCACCTTGGAAAAAATCGCGATGAGCACCGGATAAAAAGGCGGCCAATAAGGATGCAGGAATTCGCCAATCCCGATTTGTGCAGCGGACAACCCCAAGCGCAGGTAATGGACTTCATCAAATCCGACGGCCCAATGGTACTTGAGCATGAAGAGTCGAAAAACGAAGCCTGCAAGAAGTATTGTCGCAATATTGTAGAATTTATTTTTTTGCATTTTTAAATGCGTTGCTTCCTGATTTTATCTCGATTTATAAACAACGACTGTTTTATTTTGCGTATCGAGCACTTTGTCGTAGTTCTCCAACACATACTTTTTCAGTTCAGGACTAATAAACGCCGTGGCACGATTAAATTTGTAGGCTTGATAGAGTAGCCATACAGATTGACCACTTTTGGTCAGGGAATCCATTTGTGCTACGGTTGTAATATACGGTGCGCCGGAATAGAGGTCAAAGTAGTTGCCTTTCTCATTGATTATGCCCTCTTCGGCTGAAAGGTCGTAGTCCGCAAAGTTAAGATCAAAATCAACCCGCCCTGCGTAATGATAGGTCCCAAGGGCATCAGAGGAAACAATGATATCTTCGGGTTGCGAATGAACCTTCACATAGTTGCCTGCTTCACGCCACTCTTCCATAAATTGTGCCCCGTTGTAATTTCCATCAGCACTGCGGGGAATGCGTAATGCAAAGCGGACCGAATGGGTCAACGGCAACCAGAAAAACGATAAAATCAAAATACCGGGCACCAGCCATTTTTTTATGAGACCGCTTTTTATCTCCCAGTATTTTCGAATATTGATAATCTCGAATTCCACAAAAAACGAGTAGGCATATGCCGCAATGATGGTGAAAATCGAATATACAGCGAAAAGGTATTGAAAATGCCGATACGAAAAAACGAGTGAAAACAGCAGGAAATAAGCTGTGAAAAGCATGAGCAGGTAGAGCCCGCCCTTGTTTTTTCTCACAAAAATCTGAATCGCTCCGAACACAAACAGAATTCCCATGGGAAAGTGGTACTGATCAAACAGGAATTCGAGGTAGAGTTTGCGGTTCTGAAAGTGTGTCCCTTCAGCCCATTTTGGAATAAATGCGAGACCAAATTTAATTTTTTCAGCGATGAACGGTACGAAATTATAACCAACCACAAGAAAAAACGTCAGTCCACCAGCCACGACAAGGTATTTAAAAAACCGTAAAGTGAACCGGCCATCGATGAGAGGAACGGCAAAAACCATTACACCGCTATACAAGATCACGCCGATGACAAAAAGTGCCGCTGTTTCGTGTACACCGTAGGCGAGATACAACGAAATGGCCGAGGCCAGCAGCCAAAATATGTTAAGCTGGAGGCTTTTCAACCACTCAGCAAGACCGCTCAGTTTTATTGTTTTAAATAGATTTTCCTGCAGGGCGGCCATTCTGCCCTTACCCTGACTTTCGAATCCGAGATAAAACCAGTAGGCCGCAAGCATGAAAAGCGCCTGATAAAGGGTGTACATGCGGGAAAGCCTGGACCAACCAAGAGCGAAAGGCGAAATCGCGACAAACAGTGCGCTGATCATTGCAGCATGCTTGCCAAGAATCCGCAGGGCGACCCAAAAAGCAATGCCGATGCAGGCAATGCCGAGAAGTGCACTCGGTAGCCGCACCGCGACCGGCCCCTCACCCAGCATATTGAACGAATATGCCACGAGCACTGAATAGAGCTTTGCACGGGCGTTCGGCTGCCCTGACGGAAAAGTCATCTCGCCGGTTTCGTTGTAACTCGTTGCTGCGTAGTAATGGTTAAGTTCGTCAATCCATATGCTGGAGACATCGAGATTCATTAAACGGAGCAAGGCGCCCAGAGCAAGACTGCCTAACAGGAAAAGGACGACAAAATTTCTTGGAAAATGCAAGTTTTGAATTCGTTCCATGAGAATAAATTTTCACTTTTTTTGTTTGAAAAATGTATTAGAGTCAAAACCCATGCCAGTTGTTTTTTGTGCCATTTAAGGGCAAAATATGCGAATAAAATTGTCGAATTTGTTTTACATGCAGTATTGTGTATTAAACTGAAACAAAAATTTCATCGTGCGCGCTTAATAGAAGTATCGTTATTTTGTCAGGTTTAAAAAACTCGACTCGAAATCTTCACCGATTGTCGGCCACTGGT
>QQUM01000247.1 GCA_008501545.1 Calditrichota bacterium | reverse complement strand
CAAGAACCGGATTGGCAACGGATGGTGAGCGAAGGTACACAGTCTGATTATACAAGCAATCCTTTTGACAACTAAATCTTAAGCTGGAGTTATTGATAAGATGAATCGTCGTGTTTTAAGTCTTTTTGCATTACTTCTCCTTTTTATTACTGCATGTGAAGAGAAACCGCAATACCCTGAAGTCTCGATGCTGCCTCCTTTTATCGAGGAGACGTTTTATTTTCGCGGTTATGTAACGGATGAAAATAAAGAACTTGTTAGCGATATCTATAATTTTACACGGCAGATCGTGGCAAAAGATACTGTTGATGGGCATCCGTGCCAGATATATTTATCACAAGGAACCCGGACACCATTTTTCCGGGATGAAGATGGCACGGTCTTTCAGAAAAACCACGAAGATATAGGAATGCGCATCGTACCATATGGCTTTTCTTATAAAGAATCGATTAAAATTTCATATTGGCAAACAATGCTGAAGCTGGAGGATGGCGTAGAATCGAAGTGGGCATTTGCTGTCGACACGTCTTTTCATGCAATTACCATGAACGGCGAGGAACAACAAATTCGCTATATAACCAGTGGGAAAGCCCAATTCAAAGGATGGACTTCAACATTTATTCCTGCTGCGAAACGTGCTGTCGAAGTGCTGGATGCACATTGGTATGACTTACAAACCTATTTTATCAATGAAACGACGGGTGATACGCTTTTCTCATCGCAAGGCGAAGGGCATAATTTTTTTACAGAGCATTTTGGCGCTGTAAAATACACCCATGATTTCGTTCAGAAAGAATTAGGCAAACCTGAACGGCGGCTTTTTGCCACATGGGAACATGTGAACCGGTTCCAGAAATAATTCGCTGGCGCGGAGAGTTCAATTTTTGAAAAAGCGAGTATTAAAATGAGTATGAAGAATAATCTCGTTCTAACCCTAAGCATATTCTTTAGTGCAACGTTATCCATACAAGCGCAAGATTATCTTGTCATTGCACATGTGAAGGATACAAATACGCATCAGGAAATAGAAGCGGTTAACGTTTTTATCGAAGGTGCACGCCGGGGCACGGTTTCCAATAAAGACGGGCGATTTCGTCTTGATTTAAATGCAGGGGATATGGGAAAAACTGTAATTTTTCAGCATATCGGCTACCATATTCTCCAGGTGGATGCAACAAAACTGCGTAAAATGGATGTGGTTTATTTGCAACCACGTGTCATTCCGATGCAGGGGATTGAAGTCGAGGGCGCATCCGAAACAAATCGCATAAAATTGGATATTCCGCAAGCAATCGAAGTGATTGATGCAAGTGCATTCGAAATTCGTGGTTATGTTGATGCGGGTGACTTGCTGAAGACTGATCACAGTGTACAGGTAAGTGAAGACCTGAGCGGGCGCAAGACTGTTACTATCCGTGGCGGCAACGCAGATGAAGTTGTCGTTTTGTACAATGGAGTCAAATTAAACAGTTCATTAGACAATGTTTTCGACATGTCTTTGATCGACCTAAAAGATGTAAAATCAGTCGAAGTCATAAAGGGTAGCAACACCGCCTTGTATGGACCGGAGGCTTTTTCAGGGGTTGTCAATATCATTCCCAAAACAGACTTCGACTATAATATACGGTTTCAGCAACGCCTCGGGACCTACCGGTCTGGCAACTGGGGGCTTCATTTGCACAAAAAATTGGGGAATTATTCCGGTTATTACAGCATTAAACGCGGTGGGCTGGAACGTCTGCTCGAAGATGGCGTTCTCGAAAATCTGTCAACGCACAATACCGGCCATCTGACCTATTCCTTCGAAAACAATGCAAAACTTAATGCGATGTTCGTCAGCACAGACCTGGATTATTACCGGACAGGAAGTTATGCTGAGGATGTTTCCAGTATGAATACGCTTGGTTCGTTGCATTTTAATGGGAATCTTGGATTTCTTACCGGATTGGATATTTCGGCTTCTTATAAGGAATTGGATGAGAACCAGGATTTAAGAATATCTGCGACCAATTACACACGAGATTTGTTTGATGAATCGTGGTATCTCAATCTGCAAAAAAGCCAGGACATGAAAGGCATTGAGTATCTTGTCGGTTACCAAATGCAACACTCCAATCTTGATTACAACAAGGATTTGGTGTTCTACCAGTTTCAAAGACAGACCCACGGCTTCGTCGCGATTGCGAAGACAGATGATGAACCGGGTTCCGATTTTTTTAAAAATGTGCGTTTAAATCTCAGCATTCGACACGATATTATCGATGATGAGCAAAAGGATACATCCGCGTTTAATTTGCCAGGTTCAACGCAAGATGATATTTATGGCACAAACTCCTGGCAGGAGAGCACAGCAAAATTTGCGATGAATCTATACGGTTTTAACGATGAGCTGGTGGTCAACAGTTACGTTAGTTTTGGGGCGAATGTCAAATTTCCCTCGTTGATACAGCAAATCAGTACACCAAGCGATTTTGCACGTGATGCGACCGCACCGAATATGGAACCGGAAAAGGATCGTAGCCTTGAATTAACGACGACCATTACACGGGATTTAGGGAAATTAGCCAATGTTTCCGGATGGCAGGCAGGCTTGTCATATTTTCAAAATTTTTACGATAACAAGTTTCGTATGCTGTCGCCGCCTTTTTCTCGTGTTCCGGTCTTTGATAATGTGAAAACGGCCAGCATTAAAGGGCTGGAAGGCTCCATGACTGTTTTCTTTTTTACAAAGAAAATTTCCACCGAATATGGTCTCTCCAAGTATTTTATATCCGAAAAATCATCATTTCCATTTAAATCAGATTTTAAGCAAACTATCAATCTGTCAATTGACCATTATGGCTATTCCTTTCAATTGCATTGGTTTAAGGAAAATGAACAGATTGCATGGCTTCCAGCGAGCCAGACCGGATCGAATCCGGATATTTATACCGAAGTCGAATTGCCAGCATTTGATAACATCGATATCCATTTGAGCAAAACTTTCGATATAAAAAATTTCCAGTTTTTTCTGAACTTCAGCGGTAGAAATTTACTCAATGATGACACAGTCCTGCAGGGTATTGCAATTCGTGATAAGCGGTTTTATGTAACTTTTGGCTCCCAATATTAATAGATTGTCTATTCCATCCGCGGCATTTACGGGTTTTAATTCAATTACTTGAACAGAGAAATTTAAGGAATTTGTGCATATGATCAGAGTATTGATCCGGTGTGGTCTTTTTGTTTTGATGGCCTTGTCTGTTTCGCGGTGCACTGAATCCCCATTTGGAGAAAATGTCATTTCCGGAGACAGGAGTATGATCTCCGGGAAAGTCATGCTCGATACCAATGTGGTTGCAAAGAACGCACTTATTTGGCTGGAAGGGATGGATATTTCAGCCCGCAGTGATGAAAATGGTGACTTTCAACTTGAAGTCCTGCCAGGGAGTGCTCAGGGTGGCGTTAGTGGTTATACCGGTACTTTGAATTTGCATACATATTATGGAAACTTCAAATTAAAACGAACGTCACTGGCGCTGCAAGACGGCAAGTTTATCTATGACAGTGGCCCGGTTAACAGCAAAGGAAAAATTGCGGAACCCATCATTTTACAGAAACTGGTGGACATACAAATGCGACTGCAGCCATCCCTTCTGGTCTTGGGTTCGACACCACAGGTTCGCATTGATGTCACCCTGACAGCAATGGATGATACCGTCTCAGTCTATTTTCCTGGAACGTTTGAGGGCGTGATAAGTCCGGTCACAATCGTGGATCAGGAATCCGGCGAGCATTGGACAGTGCAAACGACAATTATTGGCGGCGTGGCTTCAAATTTCACACGAACATTGAGCTCAGGTCAATCGATGAATCGAACCATGATGCTGGGTTCAGGGTATTTTCCAGATAAGAACGCCACTTATGCAATTAGCCCATACATTTTGCTCAAAAATCAAACGATACCTGCAGGGTTATACAATGATCCCGATGGCGGTCGGTTTACCTCATTGGACAGTTATTGGAAGTTGCCTTTTGAGCGTGAAGGGGATGTTTTAACAGTTCAGGAAAGCGATGATTAATTGTGAGTTGTGTGTATCAAAAAATTTGAACACCAATGCGGATGCGCCGTCCGTAGCGGGATTGAAATGGTGCAATCATTGGTTTGCCAAAGAGGAAAGTCGGCTTTTCAAATTCGTTATGTTTGCTGTTTAACAGGTTACGTACTTCAACATAGGGCCCAATCTGATAGCGTTTCGCCCAGACCTGAAATCCGATTTTGAAA
>QQUM01000166.1 GCA_008501545.1 Calditrichota bacterium | reverse complement strand
GAATAGATTTTACCCGGTTTGTCGGCAACCGAAAAGTGAATATCTGTCATTCGCACTAAATAACGGCGATGGCACTTGGAAAGAATATCGCTATAAATCAAAAGCACTTGGACCCCGGTTACTTTGAGCAAAGTGACATCCTGAATCCGGGCTTGAAGACGTGAATGGCGACGGCGTCCTGGATTATTGCCAGTATGTTGGATCGATTTCAGTCCCTGGCCGGCTGCGTGTTATGGACTGTTTGATGTATTCGTTAATGAACAGTATAATAAAAATTCTAAATAATGGGTGGGTTCTGATGCTGTAAAAATTTTAGCGCCTGTCTTCAAAAATGCTTCGATTTCCCTTTTGACACATCTTCAATACCTATGAATACTGCCTGAAAATTGTACTGCAGATCAGTATACTGCGGTTACACTATAAACCTGCGGGTTGCAATTTTACGATCCTATGAAAATCTATCTCGGTGAACCTGAGAAGACCATTCGCCTCTCGCTTTTTCTGCAGAGTATAAAATTTCGTGCCAGACTAATGTGGCTAATGGGTGTGAAATATGAAAAATTCTTCATCTTCAGCGAACCTCAGATTTTTGAGTATCTGAAGATTTAAATTGATAAGCAGAATTGAGATGTGGTGCTTATGTATTTGTAAAGATTGGGGACTGATATCTAGTGGCTTTGGGTCTCGGAATTAGACTACCAATGTTCATTATGTCAACACCACTTAAAAATACATTTTGAAGTTGGAAGAAAATTAGATATATATTGCAAATAAACAAAAATGTGACTATTTTTGACATAATGTCAAAAATAAACCCGGGAGAAGGCGTGAGGCACAAAAAAATTGGTGAATTTTCTGCACTTCGAGAACAAGCAGGTTTAAGTATCGAAGATATTGCCAAAATAACGGGAAATAGCACACGAACCGTTTATAGGTGGGAAAGTGGTAGTGTAAATCCAAATAAGCTTGTATTAAGGACCTTGCGGGATAAAGTTGAAGAATATCGTATGAATGATTACGGGAAATTTACTTTCATTGATCTTTTCGCAGGTATCGGTGGAATGCGAATGGGGTTTGAATCCATTGGCGGTAAGTGTCTTTTCACAAGTGAGTGGGACTCGCATTCGGTTAAAACTTATTTATCCAATTTTCCAATGACTCATCAAATTGAGGGCGATATTACAAAAGTTAACCTTGATGACATTCCAGGACATGATGTTCTTGTAGCAGGTTTTCCATGTCAACCATTCTCAATTGCCGGTGTCTCAAAAAAAAATGCTTTGGGAAAACCACATGGATTTCGAGATAAAATACAAGGAACCTTGTTTTTTAGAATTGCAGAAATCTTGGAATCTCACCGCCCCAAAGCATTTTTACTTGAAAATGTAAAGAATCTTAAAAGTCATGATAATGGACGGACATTTGGTGTAATTTGCGATACCCTCGATGAATTGGGATATACGTTTGATACAAGAATTATAGATGCAAAATCTTTTGTACCACAACATCGTGAGCGCATTTTTATTGCTGGCTTTAGGAAGGACACTGGTTTTAATTTTGCTGCTTTAAAGCTAAGCAAACCGGAAACTGGTCCGAAACTTAAAGCAATATTGCATCCGGAAGATGGTTCAGAAAAACCTACCTATCCTTATACTGAAGGCCGTATGGCTAAAGTAAATGAAAAGTACACATTATCACCTAAACTTTGGAATTATTTACAACAATACGCGGCTAAGCATAAAGCAAGAGGAAATGGTTTCGGCTTCGGTTTGGTAACACCAGAAGATACAGCACGTACTTTGTCAGCAAGATATTATAAAGATGGATCTGAAATACTAATTCAGCAAGTAAATAAACGACCTCGTCGCTTAACACCACGCGAATGTGCGAGACTAATGGGATTTGATAGTGGACATCGTGAAATTAAAATACCAGTATCAGACACACAAGCATACCGTCAGTTTGGGAATGCAGTTGTGGTGCCAGTAGTTGAAGCAATTGCGGGACATATGTTGCCACACATTCTTGGAGAGAAATCAGGTGTTTCTAATAAACAATTAAGGTTTGAATTCAATCAAGAGGTGGTTTATAAAAATGACTGATATCGTGACTCCTAAAAAACGAAGTGCGATGATGTCTGGTATAAAAGGGAAGAACACAAAACCAGAGTTGTTGATAAGGAAAGCTTTGTATGGACAAGGATTTCGATATAGGCTTCATCACCCTAAATTACCAGGCAAACCAGACATTGTAATGGCAAAGTACAATTCTATTATTTTCATTCATGGGTGTTTTTGGCACATGCATGGATGTCACCTTTTTAAATGGCCTTCAACACGACCGGACTTTTGGCACAATAAGATACAGGGCAATCAAAAGAAAGATAGTGAAAATTTGCAAAAATTATTTAAAAATGGCTGGCGAGTATTAATTATTTGGGAATGCTCACTTAAAGGAAAAGAAAAGCTGGATTTTGACTTCCTACTTGAACAAATAATTAAATGGATAAATTCTAATTGTCAGTTTTACGAAATTACAGGACGAAAATAGTACAGTGAAAAAAGGATTTCTATCTAATTATTTCACCGGGATTGCAGCAAAATATTTAAGTGCAGTTGAGGCATGTCCTGAAAGGTCTAATCAGCACGAATTTAATGGAATATCTTCCTTAAAGATACTTTTGGGTGAAGTTCGGAGAGTTTTTCCTGCCAAACTATATTATTTTGGTTCAGATGACACAGATACAATTTCGTCAGAAATATCATTAACATGGTATGATGCCAGAGAAAACCATATATCCCGTAGTGAATATCGATTGTATTTCCAAGCTAATCCCATACTTGAACAGGCTGATGCTGGAGATTTACTTGTCATCGGATTAACCTGTGATAATAATTTGTATGTTATAGCTGCAAAGGCTAATACAACTATTGAGTCACAACTACTCTGGCTTTTTGGATTAGAAAAAGCAATTGAAGATAAATTTGAAGTTAAAAAGATTGAAGATGAATCTGATCAGGATTTAAATTTTGCAAGCAGATATATTTTGGAAGAGTTAGGGATAGAGATTAAGGAAATAGCAGTTGATTTTCTTGATAAATTAGTAAACACGTTCAAGAACAGTTTTCCCTCTACCAGAATTTTTTCCAAATTTGCCAGGGATACTTTTTTTTTAGAAGTTGATGCTCTCATAAATCCGGATAAAATGTTGGTGGATTTAATAAATCATGAAGAAACATTGTTTCGCACATTTGAAAAATATATTGTCGCAGAAAGATTGCGAAGTGGATTTGGAGAAGATGTCGATGAATTTCTAAGATTTTCATTAAGCGTACAGAATCGTAGAAAATCAAGAGCTGGGTATGCTCTTGAAAATCATCTTGAGTTTATATTTCAATCTTTGAATATACAATATTCAAGAAATGGAATAACTGAAAATAAAGTAAAACCTGATTTCATTTTTCCAAACATTTCTCACTACCATGATCCCGGATTCTCTGAAAGTAACTTAACTATGCTAGGAGTTAAATCGACGTGTAAAGAACGTTGGCGGCAAGTTCTTTCAGAAGCAACAAGAATTAATAAAAAACATCTTTTTACATTGGAACCTTCAATATCAAAGAATCAAACTGATGAAATGAAATTTAATGAATTGCAGCTTGTGATTCCTCAGAGCATTCATGAAACTTATTTAAAAGAACAACAAGAGTGGTTAATAAATTTAGCAGATTTTATTGATATCTTAAAAAGGAAACAAAATAGCATATTTTAGAACGCTGTCATTTTGTAGTACAGATAAGCTTTGTTGTGTAATTTTTTAAGAGTTTAAAAGATCAATGACATCTTCGATTTTCTAAGTTAATTTTCCGAATAGCATATCGGGATTCTCTTTAAAACTATTAAAGAAGTTATAATATGGAGGACTTGAACGATTCACCTCACCAAAACCAACCCCCTCACTTGCACAACCTTCCCCGCCGTCAATCGATACACATAAACCCCGCTCGCCAAATCACCGGCATCAAATTTCACACTGTAACTCCCCTTCGTCTGCTGCTGCCGCACGAGTTTTTTCACCACACGGCCTTGCACATCAAACACTGTGAGATCGACATTGGCGTCCTCGCTTAGGGTGTAACCAATCGTTGTTGTGGGATTGAAGGGATTGGGGTAGTTTTGTTCCAAATGCACGGATTCCGGGAGTGTGTTTTCGGTGCTGCGCACGGCGGTTGTCGGGGTGTAGTGCACGGTCATTTTCAGGCGGTC
>QQUM01000608.1 GCA_008501545.1 Calditrichota bacterium | reverse complement strand
ATTTTTCTTTCTCTACTCATGCTGGCCTCCTTCCACCTGGCACAATTCACTCAAAACGCGTCCGGATGATTTCGGATGGATAAAAGCTATTTTTGTTCCGTGAGCACCATGGCGTGCTTCCTGGTCGATAAGTGCGATTTCTTTTTGCTGTAAATCGTTGATTTGTGTGTCAATATCATCGGTTCGGTAGGCAATATGGTGCATGCCTTCACCTTTTTTCTCAATGAATTTTGCGATTGGGCTTGCATCACTTGTTGGCTGCAGCAATTCTATTTTAACATCACCAACTTTGAGCATAGCCACTTTGACCATTTGTTCTTCCACTTCATCAAACCCGATGAAATTAAGTTGCAAAACATCCCGGTAAAAGGGCAATTGGTCTTCCAGTGAATTGACAGCTATGCCGATGTGGTCTATTTGTTTTATCATTTTATTACTCCTTTGAAACAATGCTTGTTTTATAGAGATGAATACATGTATCGGTATTAAAAATATGAATAATGAATGGCATGTTAAATCAGCCATTTTATATTCAAAAGGGAAGCAATAGATACAAAAAAAAAGGCATCAATCATACTTTTTTTTATAAAAAAAATTGATTATTTTTGTTTTTTGTTTAGAAACAAACACTTACATAATTCATTAACCGATTAACCTGGAGTGTTTGAAAAGGGGAGAGTGTACAGCGGAACAGCTTCTATAAATTAAGCCTTTTGAAGATTTTTTCCGGAATGGCTCTTGTGATCAGCATTATCCAGCGCCAAAATCGGGGGATGTAGACATTTTCACTTTTTTTCTGAAAGGTATTGTAAATGAGATGCCCGGCTTTTTCTGCGGAAGTGAAGACTCTGTTTTGCGGCAGATGTGCAGTCATCGGTGTTGCAATCGTTCCCGGTTTAATTGTAATAACCCAAATATTGGATTGATAAACCTTCTGCCGCAAGCCAGATAAAAAAACGGTTAAAGCGGCTTTGGCTGCACTGTAAGCAGCATTTCGCTTTTTGCCGCGTTCGCCAGCCACAGAACTGATAACGGCAATTTTTCCATATTTTTTCTCAATAAAATGCGGTACAAAATGCCTAATTATTTGCACGACGCTTAAATAATTAATTTGCATCGTTTTTTGGTAATTCTCCAGATCAATCTTATTTCCTTCATCTGCCGGCATGTAACCATGCGCAATATACAAACCATCACATTGCGGGAAGTCGGTTAAAATTTTATTACATGCTAATTCGATTGATTCTTTATCCAGGGCATCAAATGTACAGAATGCGATACTTTTTGCACCCCGTGTGCGCAGATCGTCACTCAGCCGCTGCAAATCACTTTCATTACGGGCACATAAAAAAAGATGGGCACCATTTGCCGCAAAATGCTTGCATGTTTCCCAGGCTATTTCTGATGAAGCACCAAAAACAGCCACATGATTTGGCATATTCATGATTGTGTTATCCTGCGATAAAATGATGAGGAAAATTTTGGGTCGATATACTGTTTGAATTCCTGGAAATTTGGATAAAACTGCAGAAAATTTTCTGTTGTCATCAATGCATCTTTAGCGGGGTAGATTTTGCCCCCAAAGCGCATGACCAATTCATGCAATCGGGAGCAGAGTTGATGAACAGCTTGCCCTGTATTAGGAAAATCTAGTGCAAGCGTTGTTCCTTGCTCCGGGAATGATAGCAATCCTTCCGATTTCATTTCACCAAATTCTTTTAGGATGGTCAAAAAGGAACCAACCTTGCTGTTGCAAATGGTGTTTAAAATTTGGTTCATCGCTTTGTGTTGTTGTGTGGGCGGGATGACACACTGCCATTGAATTAATCCGCGTTTTCCATACATGCGGTTCCAATGATGAACAGCATCCAAAGGAAAGAAAAAATTCTCATAGAAGACTTTTTGGGGTCTGTTCGTGCGACTTTCTTTTTTTTGATACAATTCATTAAACAGCTGAATGCTGCGGAAATTTAAAACGAATTCCGGCATGTCAAATGGAACAGAAATGGACCGGCGCTTTGGCAGATGCCGCAAGAGATTTTTGTGTTCGATTGTTTCGTGATTTCCGCGATAAAAGATGCCACGGCCCATATTTTTCGTTCGGCGTGTCGTATCAATCCAGGCTACAGTATATTCAAAATCATGATTCGATTCCTGTGAGAGAGACCAGAAATCATCAATATTATGCATTTGAATTGCTTCCGCAACAATACGCGGACTAACCAATCGTCGCATTTTTATTTCTGCCCATAGGATAAAACCTGTCAGACCGAGCCCACCAATACTAGCATGAAACAGGTCACTGTTTTCATTTCTGCTGCAAATTGTGACTTTTCCTGACGAGTTTAACAGCCCAATTTTTTCTACGCATCGGCTGAAGTTGCCATACTTATGATGGTTCTTCCCATGGATATCATTCGCTATGGCACCGCCGATGGTCACAAATTTCGTCCCTGGAACTACGGGAAGAAACCAGCCATTTGGCAAAAATGACGAAATGATTTCAGCGATTGTTACACCACTTTCACAACGGAGTAGACCCTTTTCATCATCGAAGGCAATATATTTGTTTAGAAAACGAGTTGCGATGAGCGCACCGCCGGAATTCAGGCAGACATCGCCATAACTTCTACCAGCGCCCCTCGGCAAAACAGTGTGTTCCGTTTTTTCGAGTAGCGATTGAATTTCAGGTGGATTTCTGGGGAAGAAACAATCCGTATGGCTCACCTTTGGAAAACGTCCCCACGATTCGTAATTGGGTGCATCCTGCATAGTGTACTTTGTTTTAAAGTTTGATAACCTGTCCGTTTCGAATTGACTGTAAAACAGCAAAAGTTACATCCATGCCATGAAAAATATCATCTGCTTCTACAGGCATTTTACTTCCAGTATCCAGTGCATGTATAAATTCTGCGATTTCATTGGCATGCCCCTTGTTTTGCTTGCCGCCACCATTCAACTTCGATTTCGTTCCACCTGCAAACCGAAACCCAGCTCGAAAATCATTGATCTGGTATGTTTTATTGTCCCCCATAACTTCAATCCATTCTTTTGGTACAGACCGATCGCCATCGCAAAGATACTGTATCGTTGCAATGGATCCATTTGCAAATGCGAGATTTATAGCAACTGAATTTTGATTCGGAATATCGTTCTGATCGTAGATGATGCTGTTTGCATGCACACGTGTTACATTTGATCCGGTAAGGAAAATACAATAATCAATGAAATGACAGGCTTCACCCAAAATTCGGCCACCACCTGTTTCAGGATCATTCGTCCAATGATCGGCTGCAATCATGCCTGTATTCACTCGGTAAAAAATGCTCATCGGCCGGCTATGTTTATCCAATGCCTTTTTCAACGATTGGGAGAGTGGTGCAAAACGACGATTGTAACCAACCATCAAAGCGCTGGTATTACTCGTCGAATAACTTTCTCGAATTGCCTGTAATTCATCTTGTCTTAAACACAATGGCTTTTCGACAAAAACATTTTTATTCGTCTGGAGTGCTCGTAAAACGAAATCAGCGTGTGAATCATGCCGGGATGCAATGAAGACTGTGTTGATTTCATCAGATGAGAAAATTTGCTCTGCATCACTGCTGCAATTTGTAAAGCCATTTCTCTCCATCGCGGCGTTTGCACTTACGCCAGTCGAGTTGACAACAGTTTGCAAATGAACATTTTGCGCTATTTTTAATCCCGGAACAAGAAACGATTGGGCAAACTTCCCCAGTCCGATAAAACCGACATTCAGTTGCTTTAAACTTGTTTTCCCGGTTGCATTTGCATAGAAAGATTTTTGTGCTTTTTCGCCGTCTTTTCCGATTTTGTAGTCAAGTAAGATACCGAGAAAAGGTTCACTGCGTTGCAGGATCATTTTGTACGCATCCGGCGCCTGATCCAGCGTAAACGTGTGGGTTGTGATACTGGAAACATCGAGTTTTTTATCCGCAATAAGTTGTAAAAACGAAACTATATTGCGATTTTCTGTCCAGCGTACATAACCGATTGGATAATCTTTCCCCTTTTCTTCGTAATTCGCATCATAACGACCGGGACCGTAGGAACGGGAAAATTTTATTTCCACTTCTTTTTCATAAAAAGGTGAACGCGGAATATTCACCGGGACTGCACCGACCACGACAATTGTGCCGCGATCGCGAATAATGCTGCCAGCTTGTAGAAGCGGTGCATTGTCTTTTGTTGCTGCTGTTACAACGACTTTATCAACGCCATAGCCATCCGTATATTTATTGACGTG
>QQUM01000315.1 GCA_008501545.1 Calditrichota bacterium | reverse complement strand
TTCTCCGCTCTAATTATATGTGCTCTTTTTATCCTTTCCGCCTGGATTCTTTGGCCCCGCGATAAGGAAAAAGAAACGCAGACAGAAAACAAAACTCAGGCTCAAGTGGACCCCTCGAATAAGCCGGAAACGATAACACCAGTAGTAGAAAAAACACAACCTGTCGAACTTTCTTCAACGAATAAGAGCAGCAGGCCTTTGAAGAGATCAAGTGTGGAAAAGAAACCGCAAAGAGAATTAGAAAATATCCCTTTGACGGGTAATCTTTTTGTGACCTGCCTGCCCTGGGCCCAGGTACTGGTGAACGGCGACTCGCTGGACACGACGCCGCTCAAACATGCCATCGAATTACCGGCTGGCAAGCATGTCGTTGTGCTCAGGAATCCAAATTATGAAACAGTGCAGCGAACGGTGGAAATAAAAGCCGGTGAAACATTTGATTTAAATATAAAAATGCAGCCGGCATTTGGTCATCTAATGTTACAGGCACTTCCCTGGGCCCATATTTATATCGATGACAAATATTATGAGACGACACCGTTACAAAATGAACTTGTCATTCCCGCTGGTCGTCATGTTTTTCGACTGGAAAATCCAGGCTTTCCTGCGATCCATGATACATTGATCATTGAATCGGGCAGAGCATATGAAAAACGGTATGAATTTCGTTAGTCCAATGATTCGTTGGCACATAGTCCAAACTCAGATAGGACTTGAACTCCCGTCTGAGTTAACAACTGGCGATTTATTTGTTTGAAAACATACAAATTTCCACACTGGAGTATATTATCGCGCTGCGAAATTCTGCATTTAAATTAAATTCTTTTGTGTCAAAGTTACGGCAGAATTCTTTTGAATCATATCGCGTCGCTGGCACGAGATTTGAGATAGTTCAGTGTAGTTTTTACACGAATGGAGTCACTTTATGATAAAGATGCGAAAATTACTTATCCTGTTGGCGGTGTTGTACAGCCAAATTTTTGCCGGCGAATGGGATAATGCAGCATTTCTAAAAACGCCTCGCGCGGGCGCATCGGCGATTTCCTGGAACGGAAAAATATATATATTCGGCGGCAAGTCATTAAATAATAATATCTTGAATACCGTGGAAATTTACGACCCAAACACAGGATCATGGGATGAATCAGCTGCTGCACCTTTTCACCAGGCGCGTTATAATGCAAGCGCTGTTTTGTGGAATGACAAAGTATATTTACTTGGCGGCAGGACAATTAAAGATGTTCTGAAGGATGTGGAGGTCTATGATTTGGCGCAAAACAAGTGGTCTGCCGCGCATGATTTGCGCAATCCGCGTGAGGGGCATTCTGCTTGTTTTTTCAATGAGAGAATTTATGCTATCGGTGGACAGGATAAAGATTCACAATTGGTCGATTCTATCGAATGGTATGACAACAGCAAGGATAACTGGGAAGAAGCTGTTTTCGAACTCCCCTATGCCCGGTCAGCCCAATTCTCTTCTGTCTATGATGATGTATACTTTATGTTTGGTGGCTACTACTGGGGCTTGACAAAATATATCTACAAAGCCCAGCCAGGTAGCAATGGGTATGAATGGCAACAAATTGGTGAACTTTCAGAGCCACGCGCTTATGGCGCGACCGCACAAATTGATTCGCTGATTTTTATCATTGGAGGGGAAACGCACGATGATAAAACCAATCTTGTTGAAATATTCAATGCAAAAACCGGAGAAATTACCCGTGGTGATGATATGAACATGTCCCACAGTGGCATGGCTACAGCTGTCCTCGACAACCAAATCTATTCGATTGGCGGTTACGAGAAGGGATCAAATGTGCCTGTAAACCATGTGCATCGCTATTCATATTTCACTACAGCCGTTGAAGATGAATTCGTGGATGCCCTCCCGACAGGACTTGATGCGCTTGCATATCCCAACCCTTTTCAAAAGCGTGTTCGACTGCTTATTGAGACTGCAACGAGCGAACCCGTGTCCATTACTGTTTATAACATGCGCGGCCAGCGAATTCGTGACCTGGAAGGATCAGAAAACAGCAACCGATTGGAAGTAGTATGGCACGGTGATGATGCACGCGGCAATCGCATGCCGGCAGGACTTTATTTTGTGGTTATTCAGGCTGGAAAATTGACAAAAACGGTAAAGCTCACTTATGTTAATTAAAATGCTTGGCGTCACGCTCGCGCTGTTACTCACAAATACGATACTGGCGCAAACCGACAATTACACTATTTTTCAAATGCGCTATCTGTACGATGAAGCGCAGTTTGAGAAAGCAACACTTCAGGGACAACAGCTTTTAGATAAAGCCAGTACTTTTTCCCCCGAACAATTGCTCATCATACACCGATATATGGGGCTTTCCTTTTTCAACCTTGGTCAAACAGATTCTGCACGCGTGCATTTCTTCAGCGTACTATCAATTGACGCTGATTTCACGCTTGATCCAATAAACACATCACCGAAAATAATCGACTTTTTTGAAGATGTGAAAAAACAATATCAGGATGTTTTCACGGACGACAATTTGACCGTAATTGCATATCCCCAATATATTTTTCTGCAGGATTTACGACCGAAAGCGGGATTATATTCGTTTTTTATGCCGGGCTGGGGGCAATTGCTGAAGCAACAAAAACGCAAAGCTTACATAATAGGCGGCAGTTTTCTCGTCACTACCCTGTCAGCAGGAGGCACTTACATACTCGAACGCAAACGGCATGATGCATACCTCGACGAGACAGACACTTCTAAAATTCCTTCCCTTTACAACTCTTATAACAACACATCAAAAACACGTCGCATTTTACAATACGCTGCATTGGGGATTTGGGCAACCTCACTACTGGATGCCCTGTTCACCAAATACGAACCGCGTTTAGATATCCTAAACCAATCCATTGCTGTCGGATTGTCTATTCCGTTTTAAGAATGAAAATAAAATCCCCGGCGGAGCCGTTGCCGGGGATTCGCAGGGATATAGACCACGTCTCGCTGTTGTCGTGAATTGTTACAGGTGTAAAATTAGTGGAGCTCTCGCGTAATGCAAAATGCAATCCGCCAGGCGTCTCTATCATCGGCAGATGCGGGAGCTCCAACTAAATACTGCGTTGGGTTGAGTCGCGTGTTATTGGTCGCAAACAGATAGAAAACATGCCCACCCGTTTCGATAGCAATCCCGGAGCTGATGGAATTGTGAGATCTGTTCGCATCTGCCGCATCATAAAATAAATTGCCTTTCCATCCGGCAACCACAGGCATGTATTCTGTCCAGATACTCCACATGCGGTTAATGTAATATTGCGTATAAACAGGAATGGACACGGTGTATTTTTTATCTGCTGCATAGTCGTTTGCAAAGATAAAACTATTGTAAACAACGGATGGAATGATACCAAGCCCCAGTTTTTTCTGCAAAAACATTGTATTGAAGACGATCTGACCGTAGAATTGCTTACTGTTTGAATCAAACGACTCACGTTTCACAAGCCCTGCATACGATTCCGTGTTAAAAGCAGCTCCGGCTTGCAAGGCAACAACTGTGGGCATAGAGGAACTGCTAAATTGCAAGGTTTTGTATTTCAACCGGATATCAAGGTTGTCCTGCAAGGAACTGCGTCCAACAGTTGCCATGAAGCGGTTGGTCACCCCAAAACTGAGCGCCATGCGCATAGTGACAGGACCATCAAATCCATACATGCCTTCGTAGCCGGAATTAAAACTGCCGAAACGGTGGGAAATTTCATACATGAAACTTCCTTTCTGCAATGTTTCCGTCGTTGGCAAATCAGGCATTTGTGAGACGTGAAAAAGCTCCACTTCAGGTTTTACAGGTTCAGCGCTCCGTTTCCAGGATGGTTGTGCAACCAGAATGCAGGGTAGAATCAAAAGAATAAATATTTTATAAACTCTCATCGCTCCCTCAGCTTTTATTCCACTTTTTTCAAAGTGAAATTCAGTTCAATTTTAATTTTTTCAGCAACTTTCACAAATGCAAGCAAGCTCGGTGCTTCAATATCGAAATCTTTGAGAAACACACTAAATTTACTTGCGACAGCTATCTTGTCTGCGTGCGGTTCAAGTTCTGCTGTGATACGCATTTTTTTTGTGTGTCCATGCAACGCAAGCTCACCTTCCGCAGTGACGAGAATGCCCTTTTGCGACTTTCGATGCGCAATCACTTCCCCTTTAAAGCTGGCAATTGGAAATTTTGCAGTATGCAAAACATCCTCACGCATATCGCGTTCACGTTTTGAGATGCCGGTATCAA
>QQUM01000712.1 GCA_008501545.1 Calditrichota bacterium | reverse complement strand
CTCAGGTCACAATCGAAGCGCGCTAATTTGCTGTACATCTTATTCCAATTGTTGCCTGCATTGATAAAATGCGACAATCCCCAGGTGATACCGTCCGCATCACCGCTGTCGGTGAAAGCGTCGGGTGAGAACATGCCTGCGGCTGTGGGCATCAATTGTGTAACCGCAGCAATTTCAAAATTTACCCAGTCTTTGGCGTACTGAATGGTGTAATGCTCGATGCCGTCGGTGCCGACAAGGGCCGCCACGCCTTCTTTGAACGGGAACAGCATAGATTCATGCCCTGAGTTCGTCACCGGGCTCAAAGGATGTTTTTTGAATGGGCCTTCGGGATTGTCAGCAATGGCCAATCCCCAGCAATCCCAGAATTTACGGTTAGCGTCACGAATGTCCATGCCCGACTTGTAATACAGGTAAATCTTGCCGTCATGCACCAACGGATTGGGATCGTGGATGACGCGGTAATCCCATTCATCCTCCGCGCCAAAGGGGATAATCACTTTGTTCGGCGACGTCCAGGGGCGGTCTGGCGAATCAGCCCGGGAGATGGCAACCGGGCAAATATCCGAAGCGTCTTTTTTAGGATTGTATGTGCCGCTGGGCGCATCGAACGACTGATAGTAAAGGTAGTATTTTCCTTGCCAAAACAGGATATCGGTGGTGGCCACCGATCGCCAGCCGGGCTGCGGTTTTGGCGGACGCGGAACGGCAACGCCCTGTTCTTCCCAGGTGAATCCATCGGCGCTGGTGGCGTACCAGATTTCGGCCAAATCCCAATCCCTGGAAGGAATCGTGTCGTTGCACGCTTCAATTCCTTTGGGTTCAGTTGGTGTTTCGCGGTGTGTGTACCAGACGTAGTATTTGCCGTTGGCAAAGATAATTTTGGAAGGATCGCGCCGGGAGATGGTGCCATCGCCGCCGTTGTAATCGAAACCTTTGAGTTCGGTATAGCGGAAATTGGTGTACAGCTCATTATCCAGAAAGCGTGGCGCTTCGTACTTGTGAAAACTGCGCTGCATGGCGGCGCTTAATTTTCGCTCCGGTTTCAGGTCTTTAATGTAGATTGGAAATGATTTTTCCTGGGCGTGCGCAAGGTTGGAAAACAGGATGCCTAAGGTGAGAATAACTGTAATTTTTTTCATCATTACAATATATCCTTTATTTGAGAAGCTGATTGTGGATTGTTAACAATATACAAAAAACAACCCAATTGTCAAGGAAAGCGGCGTTTAAATTCAAGCGCCTGGGAGGCATTTCAAGTGAATTTATAATTACACTGAGAATTCAATATGATGCAGGTTTGAGCCTGTTAATTTACCTTTTTAATGATGCACAACATGCTGTGACAACAGCCAATATCACTTTGAGTTTAGTTAAATAGAATCCTGAGTGTTTCACACGCTTTTTGTGCGCAAAGTATCGCTGGGTGCGGTCGTCGGTAAAACTCCGCACTCTACGAAACTTTGCGTCTTCGTGGAAAAAAAAACAAGCTACATCATTTTATCTTTAGCTCGCTGCTTATAAACATTGCATGGAATAGTGGTTCACAAGTGTGGCCCCTTCATCCGCCAATCGATCGAGATTTGGCGTGTACACTTTCTCCGGATTGTTGTAACCGATATCTCCCCAGTTCAAATCATCCGCCAGAATAACAATTATATTTGGCCTTTGCTTTTCTTGTGTTTTCTGCGCCGATAGCTGAACTGAGGCTGCTAATGCGAGAATCAAAATAATGGCTGTTTTTTTCATTTCTGGTCTTTATTTTTAGACAGGATAGCAGGATTTACTGGATTTAAAAAACGATCTTGTTCATCCTGTTATCCTGTCTAAATGTTCATTTTTCATGCAATTTTTGCCACTACCTACAAAGTTAACATCTACAACTTTATCTGGCCTACTTCTCACCACTCAGCTTTTTCTTTTTTACAAACTCAGGCAAGGCCAACGATCCATCAAGATAAACCGATTTGCCGAACCTTATTCCGTAAAGGAACTTTTTAAATTTAAATACTTCGTCATTAATATCCTGGCTAAGATCGCAATCGAATCGAATTAGCATATTTTCTTTCTCGCCCGGTTTATCGGTTTTGCTCACATGGCACAAGCCCCAGGCGACACCGCGACCATCTTTTGTATCTGTAAATGCATCTGGCACATATGGAGCAGGCGCTATCGGAGCCATTATCACATGGGAAGCAATCTGAAAATTCAGCCCGTCGGGAGACCATTGAATCGTATTTTTCTCCGGACCATTCAGGCTTACAAATGCTGCTACGCCACCTTTGAAAGGAAACATGCAGGCTTCGTGTCCGGAATTTAGAACAGGGTTTAAAGGAGATTTTTTATAAGGGCCCAAAGGATCATCAGCAATGGCTACACCAGCGCCGATTTCTAAAACAACATCCCGTTTATCTCTAAGTGAAAAATTTTGTGATTTATAATAGACGTAAATTTTCCCCTTGTAAACAATTGGACAAGGATCGTGGATGACCTTTGCATCCCACTCGCCTTCTTTACCAAAGCTAATGATTTCGTTTTTTACAATTTCAAAAGGGCCATCGGGTGAATCTGACCAGGCAATTCGCACATCTGCTCTGTCGGATATAGCTGCCGGGGCTTCATTGAAAGCCTGAAAATATATGTAATATTTACCCTTCCATATTAAAACTCCGGGAGTGCTTAATGACCGCCACCCATACTCCCCTTTGGGAGGACGAGCAACGGCTACACCCTTTTCTTCCCAGGTAAAACCATCTTTACTCGTTGCATAAAAAATATCAGCCAAATCCCAATCGGTGGAGGGTATTTCATCAGTATACTTTCTTCCCTGCGGTGGCATAGCCGTTTTTCGATGTGTATAGTAAACATAATAGGTATCATCAACCTTTATGACTTTTGTGGGATCTCTGCGGGAGACATCATCGCTTAAACCATCAATTCTGGAATAAAGAAAATTTGTAAAAAGCTCATTGGCACGATCTCCATAAATATTCCAGTCATCGTACAAACGTTCTGTAGCAGCGCTTAACTTATTCCCTTTTTCAAGAGGCATAATTGCGGGAAATGGCTTTTGGGCGAAAAGCTGAGCTCCAAACGCTACAAAAAGCGCTAAACCTGTAATTGGAATAGATATTCTAAACATTATTTTTTTCATGTGAATATTCCTCCCTTTCAGTACTCAGTGTGAAAACTACCATGTAGCATCCCGAGTGTCCCGCCTGCTTTTGGGCGGGATATATCGAGGGGTGCGGATGTCTATATATAACCACCGCCCCCCTTCGACTGGCGCTCAGTACCGTAGCTTCGATACGCCCCGGAAATATCATCCGGGGCTACTCAGGACGCTGTAGCCTACCATTTTCAAATTAAATAGTTACCCTTTTCCTTCAATCTTAATTTACCAAATCTTATTTCCTTTCCTCACGGCTGGTCAGTCCCCAAATCTCGTATCCAGATGTTCCGATATTCAACCGGGCTATTATGCCCCTGAAACTTAATAGGAACTCTTGCTGCATGCGCTTTGTAGGGAAGTGATTTTTTGTGAGCCGTAGGCCCGAAAATTTCGGTGTTGTTATGAACGACTACGCCGTTGTGAAAAACTGTGATTTGGGCGGGTGTGACGAGCTTGTCATTTTCAAATCTCGGCGCTGTAAATATCACATCGTAGGACTGCCATTGACCGGGAGGGCGGCAAACGTTGACCATCGGCGGGATTTGTCCATAAATGGCGGCCGCGGATCCGTCGGCATAAATTTTTGATGAATAAGAGTCATAAACCTGTAGCTCGTATAGCTGCATAAAAAAGATGCCGCTATTGCCCATGTTGTTGGGCTTGCCCTGTGGTGGATTGGGCGCTCGCCATTCCACGTGTAACTGGCAGTCGCCGTAGGCTGATTTTGTAATCAGATCTCCTTTTCCTGCAATCAGATGGCCATCAACGATCTGCCAGCCGGTCTTTTGAAAATGCTCAAGCGAGCTTCCATCAAAGAGAACCATTGCATCCGAAGGTGCAGCTATTCCGATGTCATTGTTTGCATCTGCCGGATTAACCCGTGGTGGTTGCGGGCGATCTTTTTGGTGCACTGTAAACTCGGATTTGGGAATTTGAGCCAAACTATCATAACCCTGATACTCATATTTGTGGAAACCCTTTTCTGTTTGAGCTGCCAAAATATTTCCCAGGAGAACTGCAATTACAATCATCCTATTCATTTTTCTGTCTCCCATTTTCTGGCTGCAGGACGCTTGCACAGTCGGTTTGCTTTGTCGTCGTTAAGGA
>QQUM01000372.1 GCA_008501545.1 Calditrichota bacterium | reverse complement strand
TGGCAAATGCCACGGCGCCGGTGATGCAGGTCATGTTGGCCCCGAACCGGAGGGCGCCGGCATTGAAGAACAGGGACTCGGTTGGAAAAGCAGCTTTGGTAGCGGCCAGGGTGACGACACCATCACCAGTGGTATTGAAGGTGCCTGGACGCCAAATCCAACCAAATGGGACAATGGCTATTTCGATATGCTTTTTGGCTACGATTGGGATGTAGTGAAAAGTCCTGCTGGAGCCTGGCAGTGGGTTCCGGTCAACCCGGACGAAAAAGATCTCGCACCGGCAGCACATGATCCATCGAAAAAGGTCACAACCATCATGACTACAGCAGACTTGGCTATGCGTATGGATCCCATCTATGAAAAAATTTCACGCCGTTTCCATGAAAATCCTGAGGAATTCGCCGATGCATTTGCACGGGCATGGTTCAAACTGACCCACCGTGACATGGGGCCACGCAGCCGCTATCTTGGCGCTGAAGTTCCGCAAGAAGTATTAATCTGGCAAGATCCTGTGCCTGCTGTCGATCATGAATTGGTTGACGATAACGACGTTGCTGCATTAAAAAGGAAAATCCTTGATTCCGGTCTCGCTGTTTCCCAACTGGTTTCGACAGCCTGGGCTTCCGCATCGACATTCCGCGGTTCTGATATGCGCGGTGGTGCAAATGGTGCCCGTTTGCGTCTCGCTCCACAGAAAGATTGGGAAGTCAATCAGCCTGCACAATTAGCCAAAGTCCTGGAAAAGCTGGAAGGTATTCAGCAGGAATTCAACAATGCACAAACCGATGGCAAAAAAATATCGCTTGCAGATTTAATCGTACTCGGTGGTTGCGCAGGCGTTGAGCAGGCTGCGAAAAACGCCGGCCAGGATGTGAATGTTCCTTTTACGCCGGGACGCACAGATGCAACTGCGGAGCAAACCGATGTTGAATCTTTCGCCGTGCTCGAGCCTGCAGCAGACGGTTTCCGAAACTACCAGAAATCCAAATATGCCGTTTCCGGAGAAGAATTGCTCCTTGATAAGGCGCAATTATTAACGTTGTCTGCACCGGAAATGACGGTTCTTGTTGGTGGTATGCGCGTTTTGAGTAGCAACTTCGGCCAGACGAAACATGGTGTGTTCACAGATAAGCCGGAAACATTGACCAACGACTTCTTCGTCAACCTGCTTGACATGGGTACAACCTGGACAGCCACATCGGAAGATGACGAAGTGTTCGAAGGACGGGACCGCAAAACAGGCGAACTGAAATGGACCGGCACCCGTGTCGATCTGATTTTTGGATCAAACTCCCAGTTGCGGGCTCTTTCTGAAGTCTATGGCAGCGCTGACGCGCAGGAAAAATTCGTATCAGATTTTGTTGCGGCCTGGACAAAGGTGATGAACCTGGATCGTTTCGATCTCGCTTGATTTCAATAAAATCATCTTCGAGCAGAGGGTGAATCACTGTTTGAAGATTGAAATATTATATTAGATAACGGCGTTTCAGGCATTCTGAAGCGCCGTTTTATTTTCTATTTGTATTTATAAACTTTAAGCAATTTTCGGTTATGGCTAAACTGAAAGGTTTTTACCGATATCTCGCACTTTCGCCGGATGGCCACTATCTCGTCTATGGCGCGAAGGAAGGCAGGTATATCGGGCTGTACATCATGCCGAGTGAAGGTGGAAGGTCGCTTCCACTTGCTGTAACACAAAACAGTTTGAACGCAGGTGCCAGCTGGTCCCCTGATGGCCAGAGAATTGCTGTCATCAGTACACGGTCAGGATACTACGACATTTGGATTATGGATGTGAATCCTGATGAGATTAGGAGTAAGCTTTACACCATTAATCAGTAAAATGTCTGCTTGAATTGTGCACAAAATTCGCAAAGCAGTTCAATTGGACCTTAAACAGGCTCTGGTGTGATGGTATTCTTTCACAGCTTAATTTGTGAGTTTGATTCCTAAAACGTCATGCCGGTTTGCGTTTTTTGCAATACCGGCATCTCGCTGCATAACCACGAGTGTCTTGGTTTTGTGAAATATCAAGTCGAGAAGATTCCGGTATTCTGCTGAGAAGCGCAGAAACCGGAATGACGTGATGAAGATACACACTTGAAAATGTGAACAATTAAACAGGAGAGACCTTAAGCAATTCCTGCAGGCGATCGCATAATTAAGAAATATTTACTGTGAACTTCTTTCGTTCACGTTAACATTTTGCCAAGAATTCACCCATGGGATATTCACACTTTTCTCCTTGAAAGAAAAAAATGGTTCTACTCTTTTCATATCTGTTTTTAGTGTTATTTGTCTCATTCTTGTGTTCAATTATGGAATCTGTTCTTCTTTCAACACCACATAGCTTTCTCATCGTCCGGCAAGAAAAAGGGCACAGATGGGCCACTGCATTCATCAACCTAAAAGACAATATTGACAAACCGTTATCGGCTATACTTTCACTCAACACTGTCGCGCACACTGTTGGCACGGCCGGTGTGGGTGCGCAGGCGGTGAAAATTTTCGGTGAAGCATCGTTTGGTATTGCATCCGCCATTTTAACTTTTTTGATATTGGTTATCACTGAAATCATTCCAAAAACAATTGGAGCGCGATTTTGGCGAAAACTGGCACCATTTTCCGCTTTCACGATCGACATCATCGTATTCATTACCTATCCACTGGTCGTCCTTTCATCGTTCATAACCAAAGTTTTTTCAAAAAGCGACAGTGAAAAGACCACGAGCCGTGAAGAAATTGCAGCCCTGGCAAGCATTGGCGCCGACGAAGGCGTATTTTCTGAAAAAGAGCACAGGATCATTCAAAACATCCTGAGACTCAAAAATCTGCAAGTGACCCAAATCATGACACCGCGTGTGGTGGTAACGGTGGCCAATGAGGATATGCACCTGAATGAGTTCTTGCAAAGAAAAGACTTTTTAAAATTTTCACGTATTCCGGTTTATACAGACTCAGAGGACAATGTGACCGGTTACGTTTTCAGGCAAAATATTTTTGAAAAAGTCGCTGAAAAAAAACATGATTTATTCCTGAAGGATGTCAGAAGAAAAATTCTCATCGTCCCCAACTCGATTGTTCTGTTTACGCTGTGGGAGAAACTACTGGAAAACAAGGAACATATTGCACTCATCGTCGACGAATACGGTGGTATGGATGGCATCGTAACAATGGAAGACGTCATAGAAACACTGCTTGGCCTTGAAATTGTCGATGAGACGGACACTGTCACAGACATGCAAAAATATGCACGGCAACGCTGGAAAGCGCGGCAGGCAAAATACAATCTGTTGGATAAATTGGGGAACGATTAGCACCGAAACAAATGTTGGCACACGATTTAAATAGAAGCAAAAACAAGAGGAGAATCCAAAATGCGACGTGTCGTTCTATCCGGAATATTTTTTATTGCCTTTGTCGGCATGCAATTCCACACAAATGCCAGTGCCCAGGAACGCCCCTTCCTGTTCACATTTTCCACTCCCGAAGCTGAATCAAAACCCATGGTTTTACACTACGATGCCGCTTATGGGCGCCGGGCATTTGAACCATTGGGTATTGACAATACCGAGCAGGCACTGGGCGTGTATGCGGGCTTCGGAAAAGCTTACACAGTGATTGGAAAGCTCGGTTTTGCCTTTAACAATTCAACAATTCGGTCATCACAGCATGTTGAGGTGTTGAGGCAGTTTACAAAGTCAAAAGATAATCTGGTTGATTTCTCGTTTGGTCCGGGATTTCGCCACGAATACAGTGGCACAGATGTGCTTCTGGCAAGAGCGCTTGTTGGACGGCGTTTTACCAAATGGCAGATTTACAGTAACTGTGTTCTTGAAAAGCCACTTTCGGATAAGCGCGATGAGGTCGATCTGTTTTTTACTTTTGGATCGCTACGCAGGGTATCGTCCGCAATTCAGTTGGGATTTGAAGCGGTTGGGCAAGACCTTGAAGGATTCTGGGATGAGGAAGAAGCCGAAGGGGGTGCGAGGCTATTTATTGGCCCAACTGTTGTGGTTGATTTTCCAGCCAACCCATGGGCGCTCACATTGGGTGCGGGGCCAATCATCCGGGCGACTCGTTCCGTGCAAACAAGTTTGGCTCCAAGAGCTCTGGAGACAACCGAAAATGGATTCATCATCCATGCGGCTCTGAATTTTAGCTTATGATACTCAATCGCATATAATGTGATTCATCATCCGAAAGCCGGGAGAAGCAGCACGAAAACACAATGAGGTGCTGCTTCTCGCTTTTTAAGTCCAACCGGAAAAAGCGTCATTTTGCTGC
>QQUM01000139.1 GCA_008501545.1 Calditrichota bacterium | reverse complement strand
CCGAAAAAAGAATAAACATGATCATCAACGGAATGGCTCCAAGCCCGAGGTGGGAAAGAAAATTAGCCCCGTTTATCGCTATGATAACACCAAGATTGCTCCATTTGAAATAAGCCACAAACTGCGCGGCAAAAAAGACCAGCACAAGGTAGAGCCCAAGGGATTGCATCGCTTCCCCCATCCCCGTGATCACATCATCATCGTTTTTAAACCTGCCAGACCCAAAACCATATGCAATGCCTGTGAGTCCGGCGACAATAAACAGCAAGGCAACAACACCTTTGATAAGTGGCGAGGTTAAAATTTCCCCGTTCTCTGCACGCAAGAATCCGTGTTCGGGAAGAATGCCAATAAGAATGACAATTGTAACCAGGGTGGCAGCGATTATAGCCCAGCGCAATCCGCGTTTTTCGTGCGGCCCGAGCGCTTCAATGGTTTCTTTGTGTTCATCGGATTCCCATGGCCCCAAACGCGGCTCGACGATTTTTTCCGTTACCCACGTCCCGGCCAATGTTATGACAAAGGTGGAAACAAACATAAAATAGTAGTTTGCTGTAGGATTGACCAGTACATTCGGATCGACAATGCGGGCGGCTTCTTCTGAAAGCCCGGCAAGCAACGGGTCAATTGTACCCAGCAGCAAATTAGCACTGAACCCGCCGGAGACCCCGGCAAAAGCCGCAGCCATTCCCGCGATGGGGTGCCTGTCGACCGCGATAAAAATTACACCGGCAAGTGGTATGAGAAGCACATAACCAACATCGCTGCCAACATTGGACATTACTCCGGCAAAAACCAGAATAATTGTGAGCAAATGTTTCGGTGCGGACATGACGAGCAGCCGGATAAAGGCCGTTATGAGCCCGCTTTTCTCTGCAATACCGATACCAAGCATGGCCACCAGAACAATACCAAGTGGGGCAAAATCCGTAAAATTCTTCACCATGTCCAGCAAAATTCGGTGCAGCCCCACTTTGCTGAGCAAATTGAACGGTTTAATGACTTCCTCAGTTGCCGGATGGATAGCTTGCCAACCAACGGTGGCAGCTAATCCTGAGAGTAGCACAGTGCTGATTGCAAACAGTGCAAAAATAACCGCGGGATGCGGCAGGGCATTGCCTCCTTTTTCCACAAAAGCTAGAAATCTGGTAAAAAATGGTGCTTTCGATTTTTCTTTCTTTTTCGTCTTCTTAGCCATACGCACATAATTCCTTTTTTTATTCTACGAGTACATTTTTCAGTGCTGCTTTCCCATTTTTTGCTATTTTGACAATCGCTATTCCCCCGTTTCGAAGTTGTTTTTCCAGATTAGCTGCTTTCTCCTGCGGTGTAAAAAGGGCTTCAATACCGTATCGAACATTGTATTTTTGAGCATCCAGACGAGTGCGGGGGTAGTGCAAACGTCCACGGAGAAACATTCCTGAAGCCGGCTTTTCGAAGCTGGCGCCACAATACTCGTATATTCCATCATCTCCTGAACGCAAACAGATATAGACGATATCATTTTCCCGTGCCACACCGGAAGAATCGATATCCGACTTTGGAATCGTGCTTATGTCATAACGCAAACGGGCGTAGTGACCACGAAACAAACTGCGCGGATCAATGGGAACTGTCCGCAGCTTAATCTCTGTTCCAGTCCAGAGTGGATGAAATGCTGTGATAAAAACACCGGCCAACACGAGCATTTGAAATAGTACAACAGCGACAAGTCCTTTATAAATCCAGCTTTTATTCACTTCCCCCCCCCGGATTTGACATGTTGCGATTTCCAATATCGGGCAGCAAACAATAAAATCGCTGCGAAGACAGTGAACAAGACTGTTGCCCCCATGTAATCCCCGACGAAATCGATGTAGCGCAACAAACCGGTTAGCAGAATCGTCACAACGCCAAGGAAAAAATAGTGGGATAAATTGGCTTTAATGCCTTGTATGATTAGCCATATTCCCATCGCTAAAAGAATAATATTCCCAATAAATTGAAAAACCAGGCTATCGTTTTCATCCCCGACCCAAAAAAGTGCCGCAAGGCTTACAAGATATACGACGCCAAAAAAGACCGTTGAAATAATTTGCTGTCGTGCTGCGTAGGAAAATACGACCCCGATGATGGAAAAAAATAACGCCAGCCCCATAATCAATCCCGGCATGCGCCAGTCGCTTTTCAGTAACGCTCGCCACGGTCCTTCAAAACTGAGGACAAAAAACAGAACAATACCAAAACGCAACGTCCAAACTCCCAGAACCGTGCCGTAATCGATCAGTGAATTATTTTTTCGAATCACAAGCCACTTGGCGAAGCCATGCAGGGGCAGAAACAGGCCGATTGCAAATAACAGATGCTCACTGCCGAAATAAAATCCAGGGGTATCGTTCAAATACCAGGCGAGCGTGTATTCTGCCCAGAACACCACGCCCATGATCAAACCGATAAACAACGTATAGCTCTGTTTCCCGCGAATCAATTGCAAGAGCAATGCAAGCAGGAACAGCGGGAAAAGGGTCGGGTAAAAATTGAGTGAGGATTCAACGAAGAACCAGATAAATCCAAGCGCAAAAGTAAGGATCATCAGCAAGGTACTGTTCAGCAGCAAAGCCAGCGGCAAGACACCAAGGGCCCACCAGAAAATACCATCCGGAAAATGCTCCCCGATATGGTAAATCTGCGCGATGAGCATAAGGGACGCACCATAAAAAATACTCCCGAGAAAGAACCACGCCACAGCGGCATTCCTGTTCCCTGAATGATAATTTTTCAATCCCCAAATGTGCACGCCAAGTGTTATTGCGATCAGTCCCGACATGCGCAAAAATCTGGGTATTTCTTCCCAATTGGCACTGATCAAAGTGATGACAGCAAGTCCGAGAAAAAGATATGCCAAGGTCACCAGGACACTGTAACCATAAAACGGACTGCTCTGATCATTAAAATCAATACCATAATGCGTACAGATGTCTTCAGCCTGTTCTTTCGAAATTATGCCCTCATCGATCCAGGTCGTCATTTCCTGGGCCAAATCTTTTTTTAAAAGCCTGATAAGCCGCATCGTATTTCCCTGCGATCCCATTCCTTTTGTAATCTATCGTTGGATGCCATAAAATTGCGTAAGAGAGAATAAAACAAATTTAACTAAACGAACAAGTGCTTTCATACGATATATGAACACTTTGTATTTATTCGTTTAGAGAGAAAACAAAGGCAATGATGCGCTGTTCGAACTTACCACACGACGGCATCAACGTTACAAGCTTGTGATTTTTGAATGACCGGGTATTTTCTTCATCACTTTTTTGTCAGTCTAACATATCACACCTGAGCAAGCAACTATGATCGGGTTTGCATTGTCACTCGTTTCAATTTCTTCCAAAGTAAATAAATTGCCAGGAGTGGCGTCCACATGACCGCCCCAATTGATAAACTGATACCGGCATTGCCAATGAGCGCCACACCAAACATGTTTTCGAATGGATTGTCATTGATTAAGTAGGTCCAGGTTGCGGAAGGTGTCTTAACACCAGCACGTTCAAGATCGATTCCACCTGCTTTCACCTGCAGTGCGTTGAATATTTTCAACATTTCAGTCTCAAGCACTTCCAACAAATGTGCAAACAAATTCACTGCTATTTTTTGGAATTCAAACGCCGGATCCTGGCCACCAAGTCGAAGCAAATGAATGCCATCACGCCTGTCAGCGAGTTTGGCTAAATGTTCACGCCATAAATTATCGATACAAAATATTTCAATCTGACGGCAGGCATTGGTCATTTGTTCAATTCCGGTTCGTGCAACCAGAAAAGCGTACTGTTCTGCAGAATTTTCTTGCCAGAACTGCAGATCAATTTGGCCTTCGAGCACAGCGCGTCTGCGCAAATAGAGCACCTGCCTTTGTTTATCGATGAGTTCGGAATAGCGTACGAGCGTCTTTTTGATTTCCAGGTTTTGGCCTTCGATGATTTTTTGTATCAGATGAATATATTTCTGGAGTTTTTCCGAACTTCGTGTATTGATACGATCAAGATTCCCCGGCACAATCTCTTTCAGTTGATAACGTACAAAAATATCATCTTCCAGACTGATAAAAAACCGGGATGCACCCGGATCACCCTGCCGGCCTGCCCTGCCGCGCAATTGCCGGTCTATTCGCTCACTTTCATGCCTGGTCGTACCAATGACGTACAATCCACCCAATTCAAGGACCAGCCGCCGTTCTTCTTCACTTGTGGGTCCCAACTGAATGTCGACGCCTCGTCCGGCCATGTTGGTTGAGATCGTCACTGAAGCGAGCTGTCCTG
>QQUM01000525.1 GCA_008501545.1 Calditrichota bacterium | reverse complement strand
GTAACAGACTGGCGAAATTACGACACGATCTACACTGAACGCTACAGGCGCCGGCCCAAGGACAACCCCGACGGTTACACGCAAAACTCGGCCATGAATTTCGTCGATGGGCTCAAAGGCAAGCTGTCCATCCATCACGGGGCTGTGGATGACAATGTTCATCCCGGCAATTCGGTGCAGTTGCTCTATGCATTGTTGAAGAAAAACAAAAAATTCGACTTTATGCTCTACCCGGAACAGAAACACGGTATACGCTTCCAACGGTACCGTGAAGCCATCGTCGAGTATTTCATCGAGCACTTAAAACCGGAAGTGTTGTAGTTTTTGCGTATTTTTAAACCGCGAAACACGCGACCTACACGAAAGTATTTTTCGCGTAGGTCGCGTGTTTCGTGGTTATAATTTGAACCTGCATACCTATGAATTTATCCTCAACCAAGCCAACCCCGAACATTCTCTGTATTAATCCATGGATTTACGACTTTGCCGCGTACGATTTCTGGAGCAAACCATTAGGATTGCTCTACATCGCTGCACTTTTACGGCAGCGTGGCTTGCGTGTGGATTTTATCGACTGCCTCGATCGCTGGCATCCGGAGCTGTTGCGCTTGCAGGGGAAGAGTAGCCCGAAACAACGGAAAGGCAGCGTTGGGCCTTTCCAGCGTGAAGTGATTGCCAAACCGGAGTGTTTGCGTTTTGTGCCCCGAAACTACGCACGCTATGGCTTACCAGAAAGAATCTTTATTTCTGAATTAAAAAAACGCCCGTATCCGGATGTGATTTTAGTGACGTCCATCATGACGTACTGGTATCCCGGCGTAAAGCGGGTAGTTGAGTGCTGTCGTGTAATCTATCCGGGTGTGCCAATTATTTTGGGTGGTATTTATGCGACACTCATGCCCGAGCATGCCCGCGAAGTCGTCCGACCCGATGAACTGATAACAAGCCATGATGCATCTGCACTCCTCGTGTTGCTGGCTGATCTGTTCGAAATGCCGGAACTGGCCGGGAATCCACCCAAAACCCTGGATGCGTATCCCTACCCTGCGTTCGACCTGCTATATGGATTGAATTATATTATTTTAATGGCGACACGCGGTTGTCCCTTGACGTGCTCTTTTTGCGCCACACACCAGTTGAGCGGCTACACCTTGCGCGATCCCCAATGCGTCGGGCAGGAAATGCTTTCGCAATCGAAAAAGTATCAAACTCCGCACATCGCTTTTTACGATGATGCTTTACTGATGCAACCGGAAATTCATATCAAGCCAATCCTGCGGCAACTTTTGGCTGAGAAAGCCGACCTGCATTTGCATACACCCAATGGCCTGCACGCCCGCTTTATTGATGAGGAATTGGCAGAGCTGATATTCCGCACAAGTTTTCGCACAATTCGCTTAAGTCTGGAATCCGTTGCAAAAGAACGACTGCGCGACATCCATAACAAGATAACGCCGGGAGAGATGACGATAGCTGTGCAAAATCTGATTCGTGCCGGTTATTCTGCCCGCGATATTGAAACGTATGTCATCATGGCATTGCCAGGCCAGGAAATCAGCGAAGTCGTGGAAACAGTTTGCTATGCCCACAGCCTTGGCGTGCGAGTTCGCCTCAGCGCTTACAGTCCCATTCCCGGCACGCAAGATTATGCTCGGGCAATTGCCAGTGGATTTTTTCCTGCCAACGCTGATCCGCTGCTGACCAATAATTCCATCGTACCACTGTACCGCACTACGAAAGATTATTGGCGCTATCAAAATGTAAGTCAATTTGCACACTGGTTGAATGAAAAGGCGTGGACGGGAAAGCTGGTTAGCGAAATTGAAGCAAAGCAGATTTACAAAACACAATTTGAGAAAAAAACTGCAATTAAAATCTAATTCAAACGGAATCCTGCCTACGCATCACACTAATATTTCGAGTGGTTGTTTTTTCAACCTGATATGATTAGTCTAAAATAATTCGTGCAATTAGTGAAATTCGTGGACAAAGGTTTTAAAAACAACTTTCTCTGTTTTCCGAAAAAACTCAATACGCAAAATTCTCCTTCAACATCCTCATAAAAAACAAAACAATTACCCATGCGCTTGCCAACTACACGCTTCCACCTGTACGTCGTCAAACACAGCAGTAAACGACGAATCAAGAGGGCTGCATGCGTAGAGTCCAAATCGGATTGGCTGCGCAGGTGTTGGCAGCATGTTTTGCTTGCCCATTTCTTCGGTGGTTTCGCCAAGCTTATGCAAATGAAAGACGCGCATCTGCTGGAAAGTTGTGCCGTCAAAGGATGATTCGATCAAAAAATCCGGCCCACGGCGACTGAGCCGGTACCACATTTCGCTGCATGTATTGATGTCCCGCGTCGCCCAATCGGAATACCCCAGGTTGGTGACCACACTGCCCAGGCGGGAATAGTCGGCGGTTTCATATTCGATGGATGCCTTGCACCAGTTTTCTCTATCGATATAAATAATCACTCCGCACTGGTCATATTTTTTCTCATAAGCAAAGGAAACCCGGGTTGTGAATGTAAAATTTTCCTTATGCTCAATGAGCAGTGCAGGGGCGTTATCGTTGCGGAAACCGTAATAGCTGCGCTGCCAGAAATCGGTCTTGGAATCAGTGGTGATTTTGATGGATTGTTCAGAAATTGCAAAGTCTTTTGGGGGATTTATCCATCTTGCATCGTGAAAAATGTATGGTTTCATAATTTTCTCCAAATCTACATAAGTGCGACGCACTTCCCTGCAAAGCGAGAGTAGATATTATTCAATATTTCACATAAAATACGTAAAGTGCGTCGCACTTCGCCAAGAATCTAAAGTTTTTTTTCAATCGCCATTTTGACCTTCGTATCTTCTATTCCATCGACTTGATGAAATGAAATATCACTGACATTTTTAAGCAGAAACAGCGGCGCGCCATCGCCTTTTTGCGCATCGACATGGTTAAACTCGGCATCATGGACATCGTCCAATACGAAAGCCGGGCGTTCGTCTTTGTTCAGGTAGCGGAAGAAGACATTGTTGACTTTCAGTCCTTTGACATAGCGAAAATAGATGCCGTAGGCCGGCATTGAATGCCAGCGGTAGGGATCGGGATACATGTCGATGTTTTGCGGCACGTCCATGTCGACGGCATCCTTCCCCGCGCCAGCCCTGAAATAAATGCGGATGTTCGATAAAGTCAAGTCTTCGATGTAATGCCCTGGAATACCCATGACCATGCCGGCGCCCAACTCCGGCGATTTCGGACGACCACCAACGTCATAAACGTTCAGGTTGCTGATGGTGATGCGCCGACACACACCGACCGGCACGCCCTCGGGGCCGCGCATGCGGGCATTGAGGCGAATAAAAAATGGCGTGTCGGTGACATCGCGCATGGAAACGTTGTCTATGAGAATATCTTCTATCATACCACCGTCGGCTGTTTCAATTGCAAGCCCGCGGGAGCGCTGGAAGACGCAGTTGGATACAACGATATTTTTGAAACCACCGTTTGATTCCGTGCCCAGTTTCAGACGGCCGGTAATACAATGGCCGGCATCAGGCGCTTCGTCGATGAAGTCGGACTTGAAAGTGCCGTCCATTAACGTGCCGTGGTCAAAGCCATACACCTGACAATTGGTGATGGTCACATTCTCGGTGGCGCGTGCGTAACCGAGCGCATAGGATGACTTTAAACAAAGCCCATCGTCGGTGGGTGAATTAATAATGCAATTGGAAATCGTCACATTTTTGCAGCAGTCGATATCAAAGGCATCGCGGTCAGCATCGGCGCGCACATTGTCGATGATGAGATTGTCGACGCCGGTGGCGAGAATGCAGAAGTGGCCGCCGTGCAGAATGGAAATATCGCGGATGGTGACATTGCGGCGATTTTTCAGGGCGATAGCTTTATTGCCGGCGCCTAAGATGTCCGGTTTGTCGTGCGTGTACAGGCCCTTGCCCCAAATGATGCCATTGCCAATGATTGCGACATCGTGCAGGCTGTCGCCATAAATCAGGCTGTTTCGCCAGTAGCTGTGCCCAAAATCCTGAAATTTTTTGTACCAGGCATCCTCTTCGGGCGCATCGTAGCCGATGCCATCCACTTCCTTGGCGCCGATCAGGCGTGCACCCTGGTCCAGATAAAGTGTGATGTTGCTTTGCAGGTGGATGGTGTACGAGAGAAAGTCAGAAGTGGTCGGGGATTTTCGGACATTGCTTTAAGTGATCGATAGTATTATTTTATTCATCACAAAACAGGAGCCTATCGATGCGAAAACAACGCCGAAATCACTCACCATCCTTCAAAGCTAAAGT
>QQUM01000548.1 GCA_008501545.1 Calditrichota bacterium | reverse complement strand
TTCAATGCCATTGCGTTGCTTGTTTTTCAAAACCGTCGCCAATTCCAGGAACTCAACAATTTCATCCTTTGACCAATCTGCAATGCTGATAAAATCTTTTTTCATAACGCCACCTCTTTATAAAACATAACGCCCAAGATCGTCATCTTTTAGAATCTCTTCCAAAGTCGTTTTAACAAGCTCTTTTGTAATCCTGACTTTCCCGGAGCGTTTGTCCGGGATTTCAAATAAAATATCTTCCAGTAAAGTAGACAAAACCGTATGCAGACGACGCGCCCCGATATTCTCCATCGATTCGTTTACACGCCAGGCAATTTCTGCAATCTCTTTAATTGCGTCATCATCGAATTTTAAATCAACACCGTCGGATTTGAGCATCGCTGTGTATTGTTTTAGCAATGCATTTTCAGGTTCTTGCAGAATGCGCACAAAATCATCCGCCGTTAACGCCACCAATTCAACGCGAATTGGAAAGCGTCCCTGCAATTCCGGGATCAGGTCTGATGGTTTGGAAACATGAAACGCACCCGATGCGATAAAAAGCACATGATCGGTTTTTATGGTGCCGTACTTTGTTGCGACATTCGTCCCTTCGACAACCGGCAACAAGTCGCGTTGCACACCTTCACGTGAGACATCCGGTCCACTGTGGGCGCTGCGCACTGCCACTTTGTCGATTTCATCGATAAAAACGATACCGGTGTTTTCAACGCGTTGAATGGCTTCGCGGTGGACGGATTCACTATCGATGAGTTTGGATGCTTCCTCCTGCACCAGGATTTCACGCGCTTCTGCAACTTTCATTTTGCGTTTCTTGGTTTTTTTCGGCAGCATATTTCCAAGCATGTCCTGTAAATTTGCTCCCATTTCATCCATTCCCATTGGACTGAAAATCTGCATCATCGGGCCGGAATCATCGGCTACGTCAATCTCAACTTCCCTGTCTTCCAATTTACCGGCAGCCAGTTTTTCACGCAATTTATCACGCGTACCTTTCTTGGGACTGGTCTCGCCCTCTTCAGTAAACTGACTGACGCCTTCTTCCCCGACATAAAATGTTGGCTCCTCACGCTTCGGCTCTTCCGGAAAAAGTAAATCAAGAAGCCGTTCTTCAGCGTTTTTCCGCGCCGGCTCCTGCATGGCCTCGAACTGCTCGAACTGCACCATATTCACAGAAATTTCCACCAGGTCGCGAATCATCGATTCCACATCCCGCCCGACATAACCAACTTCAGTAAATTTTGTCGCTTCCACTTTTACAAAGGGGGCGCGCGCCAAACGTGCCAGTCGGCGGGCAATTTCCGTTTTACCAACACCCGTCGGGCCGATCATAATAATATTGTTTGGCATAATTTCGTCACGCAGCTCATCCTGCACCCGCAGGCGTCGCCAGCGGTTTCGCAACGCGATGGCCACCGATTTTTTCGCACCATCTTGTCCAATAACAAATTTATTCAATTCTTCAACAATTTGACTCGGGGTCAATTCTTCCCGTTCAGCCATTCTACAACTCCTCGATAGTCAATTGGTGGTTCGTATAAATACAAATATCAGCTGCGATGTACATCGATTTTTCTGCAATGGCACGTGCATCGAGCTCACTGTTTTCGAGCAGCGCCATACCGGCAGCGAGGGCATATCCACCTCCTGAACCGATTGCAATCACTTCATGATCCGGCTCGATTATATCACCATTGCCGGAAATGAGAAAGGTCTTTTCCTTGTCCATGACAATGAGCTGGGCTTCCAGGCGACGTAAATACTTGTCGGTGCGCCATTCTTTCGCAAGTGCGACAGCAGCCCGGTCCAGCTTCCCGCGCGCAGACTCCAGGTATTGTTCAAATTTTTCGAACAAAGCAAATGCATCGGCTGCAGCACCGGCAAAACCGGCCAAAACATGTCCCTGGTGCATCGTGCGGACTTTGCGCGCCTGACCTTTAAAAACGGTGTTTCCCCAGGTCACCTGACCATCACCAACCATGACGGTTTTGCCTTTGTGACGCACACCCAATATTGTCGTCGCATGAAATTGATTTTCTTGCATCATGAAATTGCCTTTTCTGGTTTTAAACAATCATTTCAATAAACTTCATTTACATCAGTGCTAACAAACAGATATATTCATAAATCCCTTCCCGCAAATTCGGGGAAAAAGATAAAAAAAATTTGCAGGAATCCGAGTAAAATATTTGGAAGATGTCAGGCTTGTACCGGATTATACAGGATGCAAAGAAAAAATTTCATTTGATAATTAAGTTTATATGTATTCGACAATTTCATGGAAATTATTACTGGAAGGAATGAAGCTAAATTAAAACGGATATCCAGGGAAAGTGAGGTGTATAGCAGGAAATTATTGGAGGTCATGTCAAAAATAACATGAAAAAATGAAAAATCTGGATATTCTTGTACATTCAGGCCACAAGGATCTGGGCTACAGTCTATCATTATGATTATCTTCGTAGCCTTGCCCCTTGTGGGCAAAATTCTGGGGCAGGGTAAAACAATGTTAACCAATTAATTTCGTCTAATCCCCAAATGGTTGCGAATGCGGTCATCGCGATCGCCGCGTGTTGCCGCCTGTTTGATTTTTGCACGGTACTCATTTTCCGGCATCCGGCAATAGAGCCCACCTTCCTGGTAATCACATTTGCCCCACAACGGGCATTCAATTGAACAAATCCTGTCCATATCGTCGTCCTTTTTATCTTGACGGGTTAAAAAATCCAAAAGCGGCACAAAAGAATTCTTTTCCGACTTGTCGCGGTTTTTATCCTCATGCAGAATAAAACGTTTCACAATTTTGATAATATTTTTTCGAACATCTCCACTGGAGGAGATAATTGCATCCGGTCTGCTGCTGCGGATTGATTTATAGATTTCATGGTCGTTGGGCAGGTAGCCCCAGAATTCAAGTTTGATGCGCAGGAGATCCTGTACTGCGATTTGCAGGCTCAAACCATCCATGATTTCTTCTTTGTTCTGGATTTGGTTTAAAATGAGATGTGGTGTGTAATTGTTGATCAGGCGATAGAATCGCATACCGAGGCGGATATCATGAGCCCGAACTTGCTCAGCTAAAGTACTGATCAAACGATGATCGCGATTATGGGTTGGATCACCGCATTCATCCAGTAAACGCAACACCCAGGGCGTATCCATAAACTCCATGTGCAAGCGTCGAAAAAGCGTAAGTTTGATAAAATTGTAGCATTCCTGAATTGCCGGCGGCTCTGGCTGTGCAACGACAATTCCCTGGTGGGAAGCATTAAACAAATCGATTTCATTTAAAGATGTCCCGGCACCCAGATCGACCACGACAAAATCGGAATTTAACTGCCGGAACAGGCGAATGGTTTTCAGTTTTTCCCAATAATGAATATTGGCCATGCCAATGGCACCCGGTGCCCCACAAATCAAGTTCAAATTGGGGACAGGCGTTGGCGTGATCAGGCTGCTGAAATCGATGTCTTTGTTACGAAAAAAATCGTAAAGGGATTTGCCCGGTGTGTGCACACCCAGCATGGAGTGCAGGTTGGCGCCGCCGAGGTCTGCATCGATCAGTGTAACGGTTTTACCCAATTCGGCCAGTGCAAGCGAAGTCGCCAGGCTGATCAGGGTTTTGCCGACCCCTCCTTTGCCACCACCGACTGCAATAATTTGCGGTTGAATTGCCATATCATCCTTGATTTAACATTGTGAGCAATTTCTATATAATAGACTCAATTGTGAACAATGCGCAGAAATTGGCGAAGATTTCCATGCATTCCTCTTAATTTATCCCTGCCTGACTTGCATCAGGCTTGACATCCGGAGGAATTCTTTTTATATTCTACAACTAAAATATTGATTTTATTGTATAAATCACCCTGATGAGACGCTCGACTTGTCGGGGTTTTTAAAAGCGGCCGGCAGCATGAAAATCTTTCATTTCTCCGATCTCCACCTGGACACCCCTTTCACCAGCAGCTATTTCGATGTTTCGCTGGCACAACAATGCCGGCTTCGCCTGCGGCGTACACTTTCCAAACTGCTCAATTTCGCTCAACAACAACAGGTAGATATGATCACAATCGGCGGTGATCTGTTTGAAGGCGACAGAGTAAGCCGGGATACGCTGCATTTTATCGCGGAGAACTTTGCAAAAGTGGCGCCCATCCCGGTTTATATCGTACCGGGAAACCACGATTATTACGCCCACAATACACCTTATGCACGCCATGTCTGGCCGAAAAATGTGTTTATTTTCAGCGACAACCGGCCACAATCCGCCGCAATTAATCCGGATATTACGCTCTGGGGTATTGCCCACACAGCGCCGG
>QQUM01000361.1 GCA_008501545.1 Calditrichota bacterium | reverse complement strand
GCAGAAACGAAGACGGTTGATAAGGCCAATTTGCGGGTGAAATCTTTTTTGAGAAACCGCCAGGCGCAATATATCACAATGCTCAAAAACCTGGTTGATACAAACACCCACGTGCGCAATGTTGAGGGCGTCAATCAAATTTCCACTACAATGAAAAAGCATTTAAGCGAAATCGGTTTTTCATTTCAAATTATCTTACAGGCTGAAGTGGGTAATTTCCATTTTTACACCAATTCAGATGAAGGTGACTACGATATCCTTTTAATTGGTAATATCGATAGTTCAGTTTCGATTGCGAATACGCGCTATTTTGAAGAAGGGGAACAGAAGATTTTTGGAACGGGTGTGTGGCATAACAAGGGCGGGCTTGTCGTATTGATTGCAGCATTACAAGCTTTGAAATCCATCAAAATGCTCAGCAAAAGAAAAATTGGTATTTTGCTGACAACAGACAGTGCAATAAAAAACAAAATCAGCGCTTCTCTGATTCGAAAAATGGCCGATGACGCCAAATATGTGCTAGGCTTGACTGGGGCATTTCTCGATGGAGGTATTGTCACATCACGATCCGGTGCAGCCTCGTATGATATTTCAATGAATTTGGTGAACAACGAATCCGAACTGCACGTTACCGATGCGGCAAAATTATTCTCCAAACTTTCATCAAATCTTATCGCGTTGAGTGATCCGGAAAATGGGATTATCGTCACACCGTCAAACATGAATTTCAACTCGAATTTACTCAACATTTATGCACATGGAAAAATCAATTTGAGTATTCGATTCAAGCATTTGGAGCAGATCGAAGAAATTGAATCGAAAATCATGAAATTTATCCCAAAAAGATATTCGAAGATTTTAGACACATACATCAGCATTGGCAATAAACGGCCAGTGATGGAACGTACTGAACGAGTCGAAGCATTTTGGAACATGATTAAAGATGTAGCGAACACATTGGATATTCGTTTGCGCGAGGAGCACAGATGGAGTTCTTCAGATATTTGCTTTGTAACAGAAAACAAATTCAAACTTGATGGAATCGGACCAATCGGTACACAAGATGAAAATAAGCAAGAGTTTATCCTGAAATACAGTCTGATCGAACGATCGGCCTTGTTGGCAATGCTGATTTATAGATTGGAAAAATAACAATGCAAGTTGATTTTGATTCCATTGAAGCCGGTTTTCAGCCGGATGCAAAGGGGAATGCAGCCATGGCAAACGACGGGATGATCGCCACACAATCTTCTTACGCGACCGAGATCGGCAAATCGATTCTACAACATGGTGGCAATGCGGTTGATGCTGCCGTTGCCGCAGCTTTTGCGCTTGGCGTTGCAGAACCGCAAGCTTCCGGAATTGGCGGCCAAACGATGATGTTGATCGGTGATGAAAAATCTCAAATTGCCATCGACGGTTCATCTCGATCGCCCTCGCTGGCACACGCAAATTCGATTTATAAAGATGATAGGGCTGTCGGTTATCGCGCAACGACGGTGCCAAGCACGCCGGCCGTGCTGTGGTATACACACAAGCAATACGGGAAATTGCGTTGGCAGGATTTACTCGGGCCTGTAATTGAGCTTGCCGGGTTTGGATATCCGATTTCAGAACTTCAAGCGCGTTTGCTTGAGCGAGAAAAAAATAATTTCGAGAAAGTGCCTTCAAAATCAGGCATAAACTATTTTTTTAAGGATGGACAACCTTACCAAGCCGGTGAAATTTTTAAACAACCCGAACTGGCTCAGCTTTTAAGAAGAATTGCGGAGCGGGGTATTGAAGAATTTTATCGTGGCAAAACTGCCAAGCAGATTGATGCGGACATGCGGGAAAATGGTGGCATTTTACGTTACGATGATCTGGCTTTGATCCCGTTTCCGATCAAGCGAGAGCCACTCACAACATCTTTTCGAGGCCTGGATGTTTTAACAATGCCCCCTCCCGGCGCAGGCCGCACACTCATTTTTGCCCTAAAAATGATCGAATTCATTGATCAGGATTACAAAATAAAAGATGATAATCATTTCTATCATATTCTGATAAATGTCATTCGGAAAGCCTTCTACGAACGTGCCGATCGTCCGTACGATCCCAATTTCTTCGCACAGGTTTCGGATGATTCCCGCATGCAAGACGACACTTTTGCCTATGAAAGTATCCGCGAAATTATTGAAGATGTAAATAAGAAACTCCTGCCAATCATTCCATCAGAAGATGAAATTTCAGGCGAAACAACGCATCTCTCAGTCATTGATAAAAATGGATTGGCCGTCAGTCTAACACAATCGATCGAGCGTGTTTATGGCAGCAAGGCTGTAGCAGAAGGCTTGGGCTTCATTTATAATAATTATCTTTATGACTTCGATTACAGCAAACCCGAGCACCCGTACTACATCCGGCCAAATGCCAATCCCTGGGCAACTGTTGCGCCGACATTAATTTATAACGATGAAAAAATTTGGATGTCGCTGGGCAGCCCGGGATCAGAGCGGATTACTTCGACTCTGCTTCTGTTTTTATTGCGGGTAATTGACCGCAACATGCCGATTGATGAAGCGATGAAGGCACCACGCATTCATTGCTCATTGGGTGGCAAAGTAAGCTTCGAATCCGGTCGAATGCCGACTGAACTAAGTGCCTACTTGAGAGAAAATGAGTTTCGCGTGGATCCGCGTGAAGATTATGCCTTTTATTTGGGATGTTTGCAGGCCGTTTTGCGAAAACAGTCAGGCAAAGGCTTTCAGGGCGTTGCTGATATTCGAAGAGACGGGACTGCGAAATGAAGCTACCTTTTCTCATTTCGATTCCACACGGCGGCACAGTAATCCCATTTGAAATTCGAGATAAAGTCGGCTTGAGCAAACACGATCTTTTTAATGATTCCGATGCGTTCACTCGAGAGATTTACGACGTAGAAGATATGGTCGCATTCCAAATTAAAGCAAACATCGCGCGTGCTTTTGTGGATTTGAACAGGCCGACTGATGCACTCCCGCCAGAATTTCCTGATGGCGTTGTGAAAAGTTTAACCTGCTACAACAAACCAGTTTACAACAACTCATCCGTGCTTTCTAAAGAGGAGACCCAAGTTCTTCTTAAAAAATATTACCAACCTTATCATAAAAAAATCCAGAAGGCACTTGAAAATCCGGAAATAATTTTGGGATTGGATTGCCACTCTATGGCCACCGTTGCGCCAAACATAGCGCCAGATACAGGGCAACAAAGACCACTGATAAATCTCGGAAATGTTGATGGTCAAGCTGCATCAAATGAAGTGACTTCCATATTAAAATCCTGTTTTGTAAAAATATTTGAATTACCAGAGCATGAAGTTATCATAAACTGGCCCTTCAAAGGCGGGCATATTACACGAACTTATGGAAATAAGCCAAAACCCTGGATTCAGATTGAGATCAATCGAAATCTATATTTGAATGCCCCTTGGTTTGAGCTGGAAAGTCTGCAAATCAATCGAGATAGAATTCAAGAATTGAATAGAAAATTTAGGCAGGTTCTAAGGCAATTTGCTAATCAAATAGCGAGAAAATAATTGAGACACTCAGGTATTTACAATACACATAAAAATCTCAACATTTTTGCGTATCTCAAGCTTTGTTATTCATCGGAAAAATCGTGAATGTCGCCGCTCTCAAAATGAAGTATGGGTTTTGATCCTCTATAATCCAACAGAGCAGCGGAATGTATGCGGTTTTTTTCCGTGTCAATAACCAGGGAAACCAAATCTCCGATGTTCTTTTCATGCCATACGACATGATAAAGATCGTCCCTGATTATCCGTGAATTATATGGAATATCTTCATTACTATTCGATACGGTTTCTCCATCATCCCCCAAAAATTGATAAGCCGCTAAACCATTATAAAAAAGCACCTTGAAACGCCAGCCACCTTCGTATGTGTAATCAATTGTTTTGCCATCCAGTATGAGCTTTCTATCCTTTTCGGTCATGTATTTTCTCCAAGTTAAACTATTATTTTATTTTTGCTGTGGTCCAATATATTTGACCCATGATAGTGGCACATCCTGGTTCGAATACACAGGAATTAATGATGAAATTTTCGTGCAAACAAGTTGCGCCGGCCACCGTTATCTGGCATTGACATCGTCCAATACACTCTTTAAAAAAAAATCGATTGAACGTTGTTTTAAAAATGAAATTGATCGTGGTCAAAGGCCCTGTGATTTCTACTTATAATCATCACCTGTCAGACTCTTGAGCACCGATTCCTGCCAGCCACGAAGCTGCTGCTCCAAACTGTCGGCTATCCCTGGCCTTCTTTTGGTCAGATTGATTTTTTCAGAGGAAT
>QQUM01000746.1 GCA_008501545.1 Calditrichota bacterium | reverse complement strand
GCTTTCTACGATGGTAAATATTTTAATTCTTCCGACCCGAAATATTCAGGGGACGTAGTAGAAAAACAATACCTGCATTATTTACTCGGGCTTGACCATACTTTGTGGAACTGGAATTTGAGTGGGCAATTCATTCAGCAAGCAATTATGGACTATGAAGAATCCATCGATCAGGACGTCAACGAAAACACGCTCACTTTCCTGGCCCGGCGCGACTTCATCAGAGAAACCTTAACTCTGGAGCTGTTCACTTATATCGGACTGAATAATAGCGACGCCTTGATTCGCCCGCGCCTGTTTTATGATTTTTCCGATGGATTTGAACTGCAATTTGGCGCCAATATCTTTACAGGTGATACAGGTTCTTTCGGGCAATACAGTGAGAATGATATGGCTTACGTGAAGGTAAAGTATAGTTTTTAAAACGAAGGATAATTTTACATCGCTGCGGCTAATCCGCCAAAGGGATTTACCGTACCTCGCTCTAACAATCCACAAAAGCTTTGAGAAAGCTAACCAAGCCAAAAAACCGCAGCTCTTTTGTCGGAGTTAAGCCACTTGTTAGGTGTTCAATATGCTTGGAAACTGCCTTTTATAGTATATCCTTTATTTTAAGATCTCTAAGTCTAAAGGTTTGTTCACCATTTATTTGTCTTACACGATTTGGGAACTTGGCCAAAGGTTTCCAGACAGCAGCGGTTGGGGCTAAATTCCAATAATTGTCTCTTCCTATTATTACAGTTATTTCGGGGTATCTACCCTCCTTCCACTTCTGTTCCACTGCAAGCCAATTCAATCCGGAAATAGTGACCCAGCACATTCCGCCATCTACACAATATATTTTTTTGCAAAGTGAGGCCAAATACGGAATTTCTTCTTTCGTTACAGGAATCAACCGACTAAAGACCCTTTTTATCTCTTTATTGTATTCCAACCATTCAACAGGATTTTTCTCTTGATCGAATTGAGTACCCGCAACAAGTACATTACCTTGTTTTTTCAATTCACTGACAAGATCGCTCAAAATGTTAATTGGTAACCACTTTTCGTAACCACCAGCAAAAGGTAGCACTAAAAAATCGGGATTTCCCTTGTCGCCAATAAGCGTGTCGGAAGAAGATTTGGAGGATCTTTTAAATAAAGGAAATGGCAGAGTTGCATGCTGATTTTCACCTATGCCTTCCAGTATTTGGCTAACCATATGTGGCCCATCCATTGAAAAGGCATTAAGTGATCCAATTCTGCATATTTTGTCTTTGCCAATCCCATTTTTGATCAATTGACATTGCCACTTATTTCCTTCTTTGTCTCCAAACGGACGAAGTATATATGTGATGTCCGCTTCACGAGTAGCAATTAAATCGCTTTCACCCAGAAACAATCCATTTTCGTCTTGATGTAATGCGGACACATCTATGTTATCGTATGTATTTTTGATGCAATCTTTCATTATCTCATTCGTGATAAAAAGTATCTCGCAGCCTTTTGCATTCTTCAGATACTTCGTCACCGCACTTGATACGAGAACATCTCCAATTTGTCCTGCACAATTTGGTGCCATGTTACCAGGACAAATCCAAACGATATTTTTATTTGCCATTCTTTTCCACCTGTTCGAAAAAGTTGACCTATCGTACTGTGGCTTTAATTTCGCTGACAAAGTCTAATCCTTAACACAGCGAACCGACAAACCGGAGACCAGGTTAGCGTAGATTTCAGTTACAACTGTATCATCCCATACCAGGCTAAACCTAACCGTTCGAGTACAAACCTACGTGCAACAAAATTTCTAACGCTGCGCTGTGGGGCGAGCGGTTTATCGCCTCAGAAAGTCAACGAAGTCACTGCCTTTTGAACTGCCTAAAAACCAAAACTAACTGGAGCGCAGCGAGTCCCAACCAGCAAATGGTTAGCTATTTTCAGTGTATTGATAGTGCTAATAATGATTTCTTAATCACAACTATGGATATACACGAGTAGCTGATGTAATTATACCTTTATTGACTTCTAAAACAATTCCAAATTCTTTATTGCCAAACTCATTTTGTAAATTTTTCCACTTCTCTGATAAATACCAAGCTGCGCTAATTGACCCTGTTGTCCTAATTCCTGCACATACAAAAAAATAATGTTTTGGAAATCGACTATTCTTAATCTTTAATATCATGCCGTAGTCTTTTTCAGCACTTGATTTGAACGACAACTTATTTGTCGAGTCAGAAATCACATCTATGGTTATTGGTGTTTCATAAAGAATTTTTGGTATTGAAAACTTCAAGAATTCGTTTGATTTCTCATTAATAGCCCACTGAGTCAATTCATTTATAATAGACCCGCCGAGGCAGATGAATGTACTATTTAGATTTTTTAAAGCTTCTTTATCTGTTAGAATCACGAAGGATTTTTTTCTAAAGCTCGCCAAACTTTGCACAATATAAGAGTGTGATTGAAATAGTCCATCTGACGTAACTGTGCTAAATAGGGGAACTTTCCATCCTTTTCCATCGTGATATTTTTTTTCATATAGCGGTTTCTTTAATTCTATATTTTCATCGGGAATTTTTGTTAACATTCCATAAACAATACTGCAATCATTTTTAAACAACGCATCTCCAAAGAATTTACGGAGCTTATATTTATCAACTGAGTGAGGCAATTTTGCTCCGATAAATCCCAAGATAAATATTATTGTTCCAGCAATCATCTCTGTGGAAATGTCGATTAAGAAATTCATAATATTCATTCAAGATTTCTCACATATTTTAGAGATTAACAGTGTATGAAACCATTAACAATAAAGCTAACAGTGCAAATAGGTAGAAAAATTTACACCATATTACAAACATAGCTTGCATTTTTGTCCACCTGTTGCGATATTATTTATATGAAAATAGAAATGTTTCCCAAAATTTTACATCTATTACTTTATATGAATAATATCCTGTCAGATGCAAGTAAATTCTAACCAAAACAACAAGTTTGTTCCTGATCGAAAACTGAAACTTATGGATCAGGTAAAACAAGTAATGCGTTACCACCATTATGCCTATAAAACCGAGCAGGCGTATTGTGAATGGATCATGCGTTATATCAAATTCCACAACAAAAAACACCCTGCTAAAATGGGGAAAAGTGAAATCGAAACTTATCTCAGCTACCTGGCAACACACGCGAATGTGGCGGCATCAACACAAAGACAAGCGCTCAATGCGCTTGTCTTCCTTTACGATAAAGTCCTGCTGCAGGAAATATCCGGTGAATTGGCCCTGATTAGATCGCGAAAAAATCGACGGCCACCGGTCGTGATGTCACAGGATGAAGTCGCACGGGTTTTACAAGAAATATCCGGTGTACATGCACTCATGCTACAACTGCTCTATGGCTGCGGTTTACGACTGATGGAGTGCCTTCGTCTGCGGATAAAAGATATTGATTTCGAACGCAAAAAAATATTTGTACGCGATGGCAAAGGCAGTAAAGATCGCGTCACACTTTTTCCGAACGAATTGCATAAATCCTTGCAAATGCACATCAAAAAAGTACAAAAGCTTCATCAACAGGATGTAAAAGAAGGTTATGGTGAAGTTTGGCTGCCGCATGCGCTGAATCGCAAATACGCCAATGCGGCCACGCTGTGTTCAAGTGCATCTGTCAGGCTACGCGCTTCCAGCGGCAAAGTCATGGTTTGTGGTTTGTCGCTATTGTTGGAATACGCATAAACTACACCAGCGATTTAATCCCAATAGTTCCCGTGCATCATCCTTCAAAATAACGTTTGCTTAACCGAAACTTGGTGGAACGGGATAGAGTCGAAGTATCCGTGCTTTTGCAGAAGTTATGCTACTTCCTTTGATAGTTGCAATAATTTGGCTTGGGTGGAATCCAATATTGAATCTCTCAAAAAATAACTGGCGCTCATTATCTCGATACCTATAAGCTCACCTTCTTTGTTTAGCTCTGCGGTAATGTTCGGACTTATTTCAACACTCCCAAATTCTTTTTCATTTGAAATTGCGAGATGTAAAATGTCTTCTTTCTCAAAATATGATAATTTTGGATTATTCATTTTTATACCTTCCGCTTTTTACTCTGTGGATTATTTGTTGACGGCTTGTGGCATGAATTGTTATTGGTGTAATTGTCTCATTATTATCCGTTTCATAGGGAATTGCTACCATAAGATTAGCATCTTTTCCAACAACGACACTTCTACCAGTAACAGTATCATAATCCCTTCCTGTACTGAATCTGCGAATTCTTTCGCAAGAAGAAAGACTAAATCAATTCTTCATCTCCCTTTCCCCTAGCCATCAGTTTGGGAATAGAACTCTTAACTAACC
>QQUM01000801.1 GCA_008501545.1 Calditrichota bacterium | reverse complement strand
TTCCATTCCCCGTTGCAGCGATGGCAGCTTGCGCTCCATGAGCAAAGTCGTGAGAATGATATGCTGCGTGGTGGTTGAAAGTACACTTTTACCACTACCCGGTAAGACTTTAGCGAGTGAATCAATGGTTAGAATTTTCGGAGGAATGCATGCCTGTACGCGCTGAGTAAGTGCAAGCTGCAGATAGCTCATCAGACGCCTGCTTGGCACAATGACAGCAATTCGCGACAAGTCGATTTGATTCGCGTCCGCGAGGACATCAGCGAGTTGTCCGATTATATTGGTACTGCGATCGATATAACGGGTTTGTGGGACCAGGTTTTGCAAAGGTTCATGTTCCAGATAGCCAGCTTACTCAGCTAGAAAATCTATATTTTAAAATGTTTTATCCACGAATTACACTAATTTTGTCGACGCATCAATCTTGATTGATGAAATAATCATTGGCAATTATAGTAATTTGGTGGATAAGATTTAATTGTATTAAACGTGCTTAGTTAACCGGATAACCGGAATTTCATATCGGTAACTATTTGTAAAATAACGAGAAATTATCAGGTGTGCAACGAATAATATTTCTTCTTGATTTAGGAGTAAAATTCATCTATTGATAAAGTATTTAACTCTACATTTATTTTAAACATGAACTTTTCTCTATTTTCTTTTTTGCTTGATCAAAAAAGAAACAAAAAAATCAAGGCTGTTGAAAAATGACTAAAATTTTAGAGATTTTCCTAAATCATTTTAAACTCGCTTCGCTCAAACATAAAATGATTTTTAACGGAAAATCTCCAAAATTTCTTAACGCCATTTTTCAAAGGCCGAATTAAAAGCTCGCGCAGCTAAAGAGTTATTCAAATCATCTATTAATGAAAAGCCAGCCACCATATAGAAAAAAAGGATAAATAATGCCTAAAAAATTCTTTGCAATCACAGTACTTGTTTTTGTCACCGTTCTTTCCGGTTGTGAGAAAAAACAAAGTTACCTCGATCAATTAACAGATTCCGCAGCAGATTCTCTAAATTTTGTGCAAATCAAAACAGATACATTTTTCAACAGCAAACAAATCATCAGCATTGTGGCGATTTCTCAAAATTCCAGGGATAAGTTTAGTTTGAATTTCGCATACAACCGGAGCGCTTTGCAGCCGACGAGTTCCTTTGCGCAGGAAGCGAATGCACTCGCCGCGATTAATGGTGGATTTTTTAATATGGACAGCGGTGGTAATGTCACTTATTTTGAAGTGAACGATTCCGTTATCAGTCGCAGAAGAATGCCAAAATTGAAATGGGGAATTGAAGACAGCATCATGACCGGGGCGATCGTCATCAAAGATGATTTTGACGTTGTGATTGAACCGGTGAAATCCGCAGCATACTACGAGGCGTCACAAGCTGAGTCGGCCGTTCTGGTGACCGGGCCGCTGCTTTTACTGCAATCCCAAAAGAAAAAACTGCCAAATATGAAATTTACCAACAATCGGCATCCCCGGACATGTTTGTGTGAAAGTGAGGCTTCAATCGCCCTGATTACCATCGATGGCAGAAGCGCACAGGCGGCTGGGATGAGTCTGCAGGAACTGCAATCCTTTTTGCTCGACATCGGTTGCATCGACGCCATAAATTTCGATGGCGGTGGTTCAACAACGATGTGGCTGCAGGAAGTCGGCATCGTCAATAATCCCAGCGATAAGACGGGAGAACGACCGGTAGCAAATACGTTGCTGATCATGAAAAAATGAGATGTGAAGTCCGTTCTCTGCAGTGTAATTTCTGTAATGAATGGATGATAACAGGAAAACTATTCAAGACATGCTGTTTTATTGCATGAAAAGCAATTTTTTTGTTTGCCGCAGGTGACCAGATCGCAGATGACAAAAATAGGCACCACTGGCCATACCGTCCGCTTGCCAGGTGATGCTGTGATTTCCCGCATCCATTCTTCCGGAGAGCAATGTTTCTATGTGCTCACCACGTATGTTGTAAATTTTCAACGAAACAAAGTCCGCTTTCGCAAGGGTAAAATTGATAACCGTGCCGGGATTGAATGGATTGGGATAATTCTGCAGTAGTTCAAACTCAAGTCCCGGGTTGATACCGCCGTTTTGCTCATCAACCGAAGTCGAGATGGTCGTTGTTTCAAACCAGTTGAGATTAAATCCAGCGGAAAGGACACGCAACCGGAGAGTGTAATCCCCTGCAGGCAAGTCAGCATTCCTTTCAATATTTTGCCAATTTTGCCACCCACCTGTTGAACTAAAAGGCACGGCATGCAAAACTGTGGTTGAATTATCAATCAGAATTTCAGCGATTAACATACCGCCGGAATTGAGTGCGGCATAGCGGTAACGAAATGAATATTTCCCGGCTGCTGCAACGGTTATATTGTAATCCACATAATCGCCCTGATCCGACCAGCCGAGGTTTTGTCCGCCACCTGTATCTGTTGTCGCTTCCAGTTGAAAGCCGCTATTCACGTCAAAATCTTCGGCTTCAATCTTCCCGGGAACAAAATGTCCGACAGGCAAGGTATTGGTGATCGGAAACGCAAAAAAGTTGGGGAGTTTTTCGCCCTGTGTATCTGATATACTTTCACCAACATAAGAAATTGTCAATACATCCCCGGAACGAACGGGTGTGCTCAAGTGAAAGCGCAGTACGTAACCGCCACCTTCGACGTCCACTTGGGTAAAATTGATTTTTTGCAGACCATTTAATTGCAATGTGAAACCGGCCGTAGATCCGAGGGGCAGAGCCATCTGTCTATTTAACGTTGCGATAACCTGGGTGCCATCATTTGATGTGGTCGCGTCGAGCATTGCGAATTCAACTTGCGTCCCGCTGTGGGTTGCTTCAAAATAATTCAAATTACAGCCGGCTTTGGTGAAATGTAAAGCCAGTTTGTGGATTCCACTTTCAAGAGAAATCCCTTCGACGATCACATTCTGCCATCTGTCCCAGCCTCCGGTATTTGGAATTGTGATCTGCTGGCTGATAACACGACCATCCAACCTGAGCTGCATTTGTCCAATTTCCCCGTCATTCGCCAAACGAAACTTGAAGTCGTAAGTGCCCGATTGATTTATCGTCGTTGTGTACTGCAGCCATTCGCCGCCCTCTGTCCAGCCGATGTTGTATCCGTTGGTTTTATCCTTGTCAGAACAGGATTCAATATCAACACCATCGTTTCGGTAAGCCCAGCCGGTGTTCCATGCTGTCCAGCTTCCAGTGCTGACTTGAAAATTGGCGGTATCCTGATCGAAATAAGCGAATCCATTGGAGCCAAAATCATAATCCGTTACGAAAATAGTCCCCGGAAGACCATGCTGCATAAATGGTTTGGTCTCTTTTGTTATGACCTGACGAAACATGGCATCAATCACATCACGATTGATTTTACAATTCTCTAATTTCAGATTTTCTGTCAGTTGCATTAACGCATCACGCGCATTGGCAACAGTCGGTTGCGAGCCACTGCCACTCCAGTAATTCAGCAAACTCTGGTACCCTGGATTGTTTGTGATCGAAGCAATTCCGGACATGGATTCGATTTTTTTGTAAGGCCACCATGCCCAGCCAATATTGTGTTCTTCGAACAATTTGATTGCATTGGTAAACCAGACGTTGGAATTTTCTCCGGATTCACCACACCAGATTGGAATATTGTACGTATTGCGCATATCGAGCATCCATTGAATTGATGCCTGATCATTCACACTCCAGTACTTGTGAAAGCTGTACACCATGTTGTTGTCCCATGGTGGCGTGAGTCCGGTGAAATCGTTGGCAAACCAGTTGCCTTCAATAAAGATAATATGGTTTTGGTCAACCGCACGTATGGCATTTGTAATTTGCACATAAAGATTCTTTAAGGGAATATTGCCACTCATCTGCCAATTGACTTCATTGATCAGATCGTAACCACCCATCCAAGGTTCATTGACGTAACGCTCAGCGAGCTTGCGCCATAGCGCCACTGTCTTTTCCTGGTTCGCAGGATCTTCCCACAGGGAAGGCTTTGATGGATCGTAGTCGGAAATAGCCTGATCCTGTCCCTGGCCACCCGGGGCTGCATGCAAGTCGAGAATAAGATAGATCTGATTTGCTGCACACCATTCCAATAATCTGTCTGTGAGTTCAAAACCGTTTTCAAGCCAGGTTTGTTGTCCGGGTACAGGTTCATCTTCGATAGGTGGCGTGAATAAATTGTAGTGCAGGGGCAGACGGATCGAGTTGAATCCCCAGGCCTTCAGGGAATCAATATCCGCTTTCTGACAATAATTTTCACGCCAGGCCGTGTAGAATTGCTCAGTGAGAAGCGGGCCGATCAATTCCTCGATT
>QQUM01000253.1 GCA_008501545.1 Calditrichota bacterium | reverse complement strand
TGCAGAAGTTGGTCACCGAAAGGCCGCCGATTATGCCAGTTAAAAGGGGCTCAGTTACAGCAATCGCAAAAGTACGGCAGACTAAAGAGTAGCCCTGCGATATATGCATGGCGACGCATTGCTATAAAAATCGCACGAAGGAATTGAAGCTAAAATCAAGCTAAATCAGGAAAATTATCTATGGCTGCACGCCCATATATTCTCAAAGAAACCAATCTCAAAACAATCAAAGAAACGCCATACGATTTTGCTGTGCTGCCCTGGGGGGCGACGGAAGCGCACAACTACCATTTACCTTATGGCACAGATATTTTTGAATCTGAAGCTGTTGCTGCAGAAAGCGCTCGTTTGGCCTGGGAAAAAGGCGTCAAACCCATTGTCCTGCCGGCCATTCCATTTGGCGCCAATAATCAACAGATGGATATTCCGCTGACGATCAACATGAATCCACGAACGCAAGCTATCGTTCTGACGGATGTCGTGGAGAGTCTCGCCGGATATGGCATGACGAAACTGGTGATTTTAAACGGGCACGGTGGCAATGATTTCAAGTTTATCATTCGGGAATTGCAACAAACCCACGGCGTTTTCCTTTGCACTGCAAACTGGTTTTCAATTCCGGAACCAGCCGGATTATTTACTGAACAAGGTGACCATGCAAATGAGATGGAAACCAGCCTGATGCTGCATCTTGTGCCTGAGTTGGTTTTGCCTTTGGATGAAGCAGGCGATGGAAGGAGCAAACATCCGAAAATCAAGGCGCTGCGGGAAAGTTGGGCATGGGCACCGCGGCAATGGACAAAAGTAACGGATGACACAGGAATTGGGAATCCGAAATGCGCTACCAGCGATAAGGGAAAAATTTACTTTCAGCTAATCGTTGAAAAAATGAGTGACTTCTTTGTGGAACTCGCCAGCGCTGATTCCAATGATTTGTATGAATAAGTATCCATGATTCCTCCTGCAAATTTCTCCTACAGGATTTTTTTAGGCTTTACCAATAGCCAATAGCCTACAGCCTAAATCCCCCCATCTCAACACGCTCAGCCTGCCGCAGCACAATTTCCTGCATTCGCTCAAATTGCTCTTCCATCTTTTCCAGCAACCTGAACTGTGCATTGGCGCGCTGTAAATTGTGCCCTTCAAATTGAATTTTATAGTAATTATCCCCATCGATGTAATCTGTTAAAAATCGCAATGCCATAATAAACGTCAGCAATTTTGCTGAAAACGCCAGCGTCTCGACTTCGGTGTCCGTTAGAAATGAAATCGTTTCTGTGAGGAATCCGTGTGTATAGGCAGAAAATAAATCAATATCGAGTCTGATGTTTTCTAAGTTGGCATCATCTTCCGCTCCAGTATTGCAACCGGTACGAATGGCATCGCCAAAATCATAGTGGACGTAACCGGGCATGGTAGTATCGAGATCAACAACACAGAGCGCCTTTTCAGTTTTATCGAAGAGAATGTTGTTGAATTTTGTGTCGTTGTGTGTGATTCGCTGATGAATTTTATGCTCCCGGGCCATTCGCAAAACAAGTCGCATTTCGTCAGACCGGTTTTCGATAAATTTAATATGCTGTGATACCTTCCTCACCCGCTTCACTGGATCATTTTTTACAACCTGCGAAAAAGTCTGCAACCGCTTTTCAACATCATGAAAGAATGGAATCGTCTCATGCAATTGGTCAGCAGGCACATCCGTTAAAAATTTTTGAAATTGTCCGAATGCTTTGCCTCCCTGCCATGCTTTTGCCGAATTCTCCATTCGATCAAAACTATGACTGTTTGGAATGAAAAGACAAACACGCCAGAAGTTCCTTTCGCGATCTTCAAAATAAAGATTGCCGTCAATGGCTGGTAGAAAGGTCATGCACTGGCGATGCGGATCCGAGCCGGGTATGTGTTGCAGTTGTTTTCGAATATGGTTTGTGATCAGCCCAATATTGTCCATCATTCGGGGGATATTTTTAAACACGTGATGGTTGACGCGCTGCAGCAGATAATGATCGGCATCCCGATGTTTGTTGCGCATAAGGAATGTATCATTAATATGGCCGGCGCCAAATGGTCTTGCATCAACGAATTGCCCGGTGATACGAAAGTGCTTAAGGACATTTTTTAGATCATGCCCGGATTTTTGTGTTTTCATGCTTGATCAGTTTTAGAGTAAGTCAATAAAAGTTTAAAAAGTTTCGCTAAAATATTTCTCATATTGAAGAATATCATCTGGAGAATTCTCTTCCTTTTTTTTATAAATATGAAGCATTGTTGTTTGAAATCGTCTTGTTGGTGGGGAATCAGTCATGTTTTAATTTGCAAAAATAATCAGTTTATCATATGTTATACGATCGAATATAATAATGAATAAACTACAATCGTCTGTGCAATAAAAGCAGTAAAAAAATGAATTCGTAAAAAGCACACATATTTTAAAAACCAAAGCAAGGAGAAATCAGCATGAAAAAAGTCATCAAATCATTGAAATTTATATTTTTTTTCATTCTTGCGTTGCAAGTTGCCGGTCTGACCGCTGGAGAGAAAAAAGGCGCAAAAAAGCGTATCGCTGTATTTGAATTTGATGATAAAACCGATCATCGTGTGTTGTGGTGGACAGGTCAGGGGCCTGGCCGGGGAATGGCCGACATGCTTATCACCGAGTTGGTTAAAGGTGGAAATTACACCGTTATCGAGCGAACTGCACTGGATAAAATTCTTGCTGAACAAAATCTGGGAAAAAGTGGTTTGGTAACACCACAGACGGCTGCACAAACAGGCAAGCTATTGGGTGTGGACATCGCCGTGATTGGCGCGGTAACTGAATTTGGTCATTCAAAGGGCGACGTTGGCGGGAGTGCCAAAGGAATCGGTGTTGGCGTCAGCTCGCAAACAGTCACAGTAGCTGTTGATGTACGGTTCGTCAATACAACGACAGGTGAAATTCTAGCAGCTGAAAATATTCGTCGGGATAAGAAGAAACGCGGTTTGAGTTTCCGTAAACAAGGGCTCAGCTTTAATAATCGCAATAAATTCGATCAATCACTTATCGGTAAAGCCACCCGCGATGCCATCGAAGATATCATGAAACTTTTGGATGATAAATCGGCAAGCCTGGTTTGGCAGGGCAAGATCGTCAAGGCGGATGCCAGCAGTGTTATCATCAATGCCGGTGCAGAAGCTGGATTGAAAGTCGGGGATGAGCTCGTTGTTTATCGCAAAGGCGAAGAACTCATTGATCCGGATACCGGGATTTCTCTCGGAGCAACAGAAGCGAAAGTTGGAAAAATCAAAGTGACGGACAACTCAATAGGCAAGGGAAAGGCATCCCGTTGCTCCATCGTTTCGGGTAGCGGCTACCAGCGTGGTGATGTTGTCAAAGAGAAATAATTTTTCATGTTGAGCCTGCTCCCGAGCATAGTGGTGCTGGGTTTGGCAGCATTTGCTGCACTGCAGCTCACACTGAATCGCGAATCGTCTCCTGGTAAGAAACAGGAGCGATTCGCTGTTGCACGGGTGCTTGGAATCACAACGGTTCTCCAGGGAATTCATTTCGTAGAGGAATTCGGTACCGGTTTTATTGGGCAGCTTGGCGCTTTTTTCGGATTGCCAGCAATGCCGTTGTCCTTTTTTACCGTTTTTAATCTCCTGTGGTTGGGAATATGGATTGCTGCGATCCCTGGTCTGAAATCATCGCAGAAATGGGCATTTTTTGCAGCCTGGTTTCTGGCCATCGCAGGTGTGATCAACGGCATTGCTCATCCATTACTCGCTGTTGCCAAAGGTGCCTATTTCCCGGGATTAATTAGTGCGCCATTTGTCGGCATTGCGAGCGTCTGGCTATGGATTCGGTTACAGCAGGCAACGGAATGAAAATTCGGTTTTCAAAACTACACGTATTCGTTCATTTTCAAATATTCTCAAACGATTCATGAGTCGATTCAATACGCTGCGTACGCCGTGTCTCTGCGTGAGCATCATGGTTCGAGTATCATCATATGACAAAACTTGAAAAATACCGGCACCTCATCCACTGGGGTACATCGACATGGACTTACCCCGAATGGGCCGGCGTTGTCTATCACAAGGATTACTCCGCCAAGTCAATTAAAACCGAGAGTCTGGCAGAATACGCTGAATACCCGCCTTTTTCCACAGTTGGCATCGATAATACTTTTTATGCCCCGCCGAATCCATATCTTTTACAAGCCTACGCGCCACATTTACCAATTGGTTTCCCCTGTGTTAGCAAAGTCTGGCAGGAATTAACAGTTCCACAGTGGCCGAAACACAAACGCCATGGCACCCGGGCCGGGCAGGTGAATGAAGGCTTTCTCGATGTTGA
>QQUM01000829.1 GCA_008501545.1 Calditrichota bacterium | reverse complement strand
GATGGACACTGCCGTATTTTGTGCCGTTGTGAGAACAGGAGTGTGGGAAATTGCCGGTGGCTGGTTGGGCAATACGGCAAATTGTACAGGATAAATACTCGGATCCTGCTCTGGATAGGTTGATGTTGTCTGGCCGTCAGTTGCCCTTATGTAATAATCCATTCCCGGTTCCACTACAGCGTACGCCGGTATGGTTGCTTCGTAAATATTATTGCCGACATGCACCATGGTAAGCGAGCTCCAACTGCTCGTTCCGGTTTGGCGATAGTAACATAGCACGGATTGCACGAATGGCTGGCTGGAGTCGGTTACTTTCACCTGGATGAGAACAGCTGTGTTTTGCAACTGACCGGTCTTACTCAGATTAATCGTTCTATTAGTCAGTGTGATGATTGGCCACCCAAAGCCATAATACCCGATAACATTTTTATTCTGCCCCAATGCATCGACATTAATTTTTACTTCGCGGAGCCCGCTGGTCGCCACATCGTTTATTGTACGATAACTTACGATGTAGGAGCTGGCAACGTCTTTTAAAATGGCATCAAGAATATCGTCGTAGGGTCCAATGACAGATTTTTGAATACCACCAGTCTGCCCTCGAATACTGTTGCTATCACAATAGTCTGTTTGTGAGCTCCCTGACGTGCAAAGAGTGGCCGAATGAACGATAATGCCATTGTTATTACAAACATTGATCGTGGCTGTCAAATCACCACCGTCGCTATCTTCGTCGGTGATCAAGAGAAAATGCCGCTGACTTCCAGGGCGGAAGCTAAAGCTTGTTGCTGCATCATACACAGCCTGTATCCCGGGTTCCGTGCCACCGGCGGCCTGAAAAGTGCTTAATATTTGTTTGAAAAGCTCCACATCATCGGTCATATTGCCATTATTCATCAAGATTGGATTTCCACTGTTTGCATTTTGCCCGAAACGAACAAGACCGAGACGAAAATTGATATTTCTTATAACAAGCTGGTCAACAAAGTTATTGACGTTGTTGATGACAGCCTGTTGTTCATCCCCCATACTGCCACTATCATCGATAATAAAAATCATGTCGAGAATGCGTGTACCGCCACCGGTCCCGGCCGGTGTAACATTAAAATGATTGGTCTGGCGTGCACCGTCTTCATACGCTTTAAAATTTGCCACCGAAAGGTTGTCAACACCCGCAACACCATCAGAAACATCGATAGTTGAATAGATAAATGGAAAGGATTGGGCATTCAGAGCACGCATAACCACTTGCAGATTTGCATTTATGGTGTTGGGATTTGCTTTGGCGGCAAATTGTTGTGCATAGTTTTGCAGTGTTACGCGACCAAGAAATTTTTCACTTCCAGCACGAAGCACCTTGTCGTCATTTCCTAAATTTTCCACAGTGATTTGATAATCCGTTAATGGATCATATTTATCCAACACGAATTTCCCGGAATTCAGGATGATATGCCGTGTTTCTTTTTGCGTTTCCTGATTTTTGAGAATGATTCGGAAGCGCTGGTTCTGATGTTTTGTATACCATTTTACTTCCAGTGCTCCATTTTCGTTTGCTTGTGCGGTAACATCAAAATCTTGTGCGGTTGAGAATTGAGTAAATGCAAAGAAGAAAGCGAGATGAAGGAGTATTGGTTTGCACCAACGTCTACATAATTCAAAATACGAATCCATAGTGAGCCATCCTTTGAAGGTAGAGAAATGATTGAGATTGGAATTCATGCTTGAGAAACATGGATGTGCACAATGTAGCATCGTATGTCAAAACACTTCATTTGCATACGCGCAGCGTTATCATGTGCTTAAGGACAAACATGAAAATGAGGCATCCCTGCAGAAAATTTATCACCCTGATAAGATATGATAAGGAAAAATTAATAAAATGCAATGGGAATATCTGAGGGATTAATACTGATGAATTCAGGATGCCGGAAGGAGTTAAATTGCACAGATCAGGCCGGATTTCCTGATCTGTATAAAGTGACTAAAAACGGAATTTTACTTCGATTATACTTTCTCTACATCCACAGCGACAACTTTGTATTCAGGACAGGATGCCTCTGAATCGAGCACATCGCTGGTCAGATTGTTGACCATGATTTCCGGAAAATGAAAAGTTGTGCTGAGAATGCCCGGTTTGATATCAACGGAAATGGCAGCCTTCATTTGCACTGAACCTCGTGCCGAGCTGACCAGGACTTTATCGCCGTGAATGATCGCTTTGTGCTTCGCATCGTTTGGATTGATAAGCACAACATCTTCACTGTTAATAGCGACATTGTCCGTGCGGCGGGTCATCGTGCCACAATTATAGTGTTCAAGATTTCGTACAGTTGTCATGATGAACGGGAAAACTTCACCGTTCTCTTCGATTTCCTTGCTCTCGGCAAAATCGAAATAGTAGAACCGGCCTTTCCCCAGTTTAAATGTTTCCTTGTGCAGAATTTTTGTATCCCGGCCATTTTCCATGACGGGCCATTGCTTGCCATTTTTCCCAAGCTCTTCCCACTTGATTCCTTTGAAAAATGGCACAATTTGCGAAATTTCCTCCAGCATTGTTTTCGGGTGATAGACCGGTTGCTGGTAGCCCAGTTTGTTCATCATATCAATAATGATCTGTCCATCTGGTTTCGTCCCTGGTAATGGATCAATCACCTGATTGACACGCTGTACCCGGCGTTCACCATTGGTAAAGGTGCCATTTTTTTCGAGAAATGATGCACCCGGCAGGATCACATGCGCGTGTTTGGTCGTTTCTGTTTCAAAGAGTTCCTGGACAACCAGTAATTCAAGCTTATCAAGGGAGCTCCGTACTTTTTGCACATTCGGATCGGTTTGGGCAATGTCCTCGCCCATAATCCACAATGCTTTGAGTTTGCCTTCTTCTGCAGCATCGAGCATGTGGGTGCTTTTTAGTCCGATCTCGGTGGGAAGGTCAACCCCGTAAAATTTTTCATATTTTCTCCGGATTTCAGGATTCGTGATGTCAAGATAGCCGGCACCCTGATGCGGTTGCACGCCCATATCCGCAGCACCCTGTACATTGTTCTGCCCACGCAGGGGATTGACCCCAACGCCACGGCGGCCGATATTGCCGGTGATCATTGCGAGGTCTGCAATGAGCATGACAGTGAAAGTGCCCTGACTGTGTTCGGTTACACCTAATCCATGAAAGGACATCGCAGCGTTGGCTGACGCATAGGCGATAGCTGCCTGCCGAGCTAATTCACGATCTACGCCCGAAATTCTTTCTAATTCGTCTATGTTAAGATTGCGGATGTTTTTCTCGAAATCAGCAAATCCATCTGTTCTGTTTTCAATGAATTGTTTGTCAGCCAGGCCTTCTTTGATGATATAATAGAGCATCATGTTGAGCACAGCCACGTTTGTACCCGGTCGCAACTGCAGGTGGTATTTTGCATATTTTGCCATTTCGGTCTTTGCCGGATCGATAACGATAAGGTTGTTCGTTCGCATGGCAAATTGCTTCAATTTCGCGCCGGTTACCGGGTGTGCTGCCGTTGGATTGGCGCCGATGACCAGAACGCATTCGGTGTGTTGAATATCAGCAATGGAATTTGTTGCGGCGCCGGTGCCGAATGTGCGTTGCATCCCAAGGGCAGTAGGGGAGTGGCACACGCGCGCGCAGCCATCGATGTTGTTTGTGCCGATGACCGCACGAATGAACTTTTGCATGAGGTAATTTTCTTCGTTCGTACAGCGCGCAGACGAGATTCCGGCGATTGCATCCGGTCCATGCTCGTTTTTGATGCTGGTTAATTTCTCTGCAATATAATCGTATGCTTCATCCCACGTCGCTTCTTTGAGTATGCCCTCGCGGCGAATCATCGGTGAGCGCAAACGGTCGGGGTGGTTGTAAAATTTAAAGGCATAGCGGCCTTTCAGGCATGTGTGGCCCTGGTTCACTTCTGCATCAAAAGGCGCCTGAATGCTTAAAATTGTGCTGTTGTTTGTCGCGACTTCAAGATTGCAACCGACGCCGCAATAGGTACAAACCGTGCGTGTTTTGTTCTCTGCAACAACCGCTTTCGATTGGTAAACGTCCGAAATTGCTGATGTCGGGCACGCTTGTGCGCAGGCGCCGCATGAAACACAAGCGGACTCGAGGAAATTCACATCTGCATCTTTGATGATTTTGCTTTCAAAGCCACGTCCGGCCACACTGAGTACGAACTGGCCTTGTACTTCGTCGCAGGCACGAACACAGCGGTAGCAATTGATGCATTTGGACATATCAGAAACCATGTATGGATGGCTGGTATCTTTCGTGCGATCCAGATGATTGGCGCCTTGGGGATAGCGAACAGAGCGGATACCAACACGAGC
>QQUM01000201.1 GCA_008501545.1 Calditrichota bacterium | reverse complement strand
GTTCGTGAACGGAGATAAGCTTGATTAATCCATCCAAAGCTGAGTCCTTCTTCACCATTCAATGAGCTCGTCATGACGCGCCCCTGCATCGCCGGTACTGCAGCAACACGAGCTTGGGAATCCTTTGATTCGAGAACAACGACATCAGCATGCTGGTTTAAAAAATTAAGATCGTCTCCAAAAGTTTTCATTTTTTGCTCCCGGTATTTTTACAGAACAGCAACTGCAAAATATATTGAAGATGCTTAGAAATAAATTATTTTCGAGGTAAATTCCCTGTAATTGTCTCTGTTTGGTGAATAATCGCGGGCATACAACGTGGACAGATATACAATTTTTCACCATTGTATGTTAAAACGATTAAAGGTATCTGGCTTTCTTCGGTTTTGCAGTTGAAGCATTGTTTCGGTGAATCCATTTGCATCTCCGGTGTTTGTGTTATTTTCCTTGTGATGGCGGGAAAATAATGAAATAAGCTTTGAAAAGCAAATGGATTGCGACACATTATTATTTATCTGCCGAATGCCATTTTTGAGAAGATTGTCTTTTACAATTACCTGCTTACCACACATCCTGAAGATGGGTAAAGGATGTGTTTTACTCAAAAAACTCTGATTTTACCATTCAAAAGCAGGAAGCAAGCGAATGCGAAAAGTCAATGCAAGAAGACGAGTTTTTTTGTTTGCAAAAACTTACCTGCTTGCAGTCGGCACAGGTAGGTTCCACTGCCGAATTCGCTGGCATTCCATACATAACTGTGAATTCCTGCACCCAATCGTTGCGAAACCAGGGTGGTGATCTCTGCTCCCAGAGCATTATAAATTTTGAGTGTAACGAAGGTTGGTTCAGGCAGTGCAAATTCGATTGCCGTTGTCGGATTAAATGGATTGGGATAGTTCTGAAAAAGTGCAAATGCATCGGGCACTGTTGTGGAAATATTCTTGTGTGCTACAGATTTTTGCTGCTGTCCGCTTATAGAAACAATTAATTGCGGGCGATGTGCCGGATTTGCGCATTCTCTTGAACGAAAGTAGCGCATACCAGCATTGGCTTCGAGTCGAAGAAGCCAACCGTAATTTTGGTTGCTGGAGAACATGGTTTGTACTGATTTTGTTACATCGAATTCGTACCATGACTCAATCGTGTTGCCGACAGATTGTTGGACAGCAGGAATGGGGCTGCAGTATCCGCCTGGTGTTTGCCAGGTTTGTTGCCAGTGGTGAGCGCTTAACCATGTCACTTCACCCGACGAGGCGGGATCATTATTGTGCGTGCCTTCGCTCCAATCCTGCAGCAATCTGTAAAAAAAAAGGTTGTCATTTTTTGTGCCTTCTGATTCGCTTAAGTACAATCTGATTTTGGCCGAAACGATTGCATCAGCGTCGTTAAAAGCCGCTGAAAGCGCTGGAATGAAATCAAACTTCAACAAGCCTTTCCATTCTTTTGCTGCTGGATTGCTACCAAGAATTCGAATGTTGTCCGTTGCACCGTAATTTTTGTTTTGGGCAAAGTTTATTTCCCGGATATGGGCATCGCTCGTTACATCGGAAAAATTTGCATTGGAATTGTCTGCAAAAAGGAGGTTATTTGTGCTCGGAGCCGCCGGTGTACAATAAATGATAAGGAATGGACGATACCAGGGATCGGTTGCTTCTTTCGAACAGAAATAACGCATGCCCGCTTCCTTTTCCAGCACCATGAGCCAACCATAATTTTGCTGATCAGTAAACATCTCTCTAACTGAACTCGTGACATCAAAATGATAGTAGTGACCGACATCATTCCCAATGATTGTCGTTGCCACGGGAATTGCAACATGATCGTAAATTGTCGATTTAGCTCCTGCTTGTGTCCAGTTCGCAATACCGTGTTTTGCGCTTTTCCAGGTGACGTCACCGTACATTGCATATTCGTTGTTTTTTTTGCCTTCTCCCCAATCCTGAATAATTTTGTACAGGTTCATCATGTTGAGTTCGGAACCTTCTGACTCGCTCAAACGCAGAGAGATGTCAGCTCTCATAATTTGTGAAGCATCTGTTACACCTTCGGCTATCAATCCTGGGCGAAAATCAAATTTGAGGAGACCACGCCATTCGCCGGCTGATGTGTTAGTGCCAAGAACCCGGATATTGTCAGTTGCGCCGTAGTTGCGTTTTTGCGCGTAATGTTTTTCGCGAATATGGGAATCGAAAGTAACGTCGTGGTAGTCGCTTGCTGCCCGTTCGCAAAATGTAATCGTCTGATATGTTGGTTCTCGAATTACCAGTTCTTTGTTTATATCAATGTGTTCCTTCACCTGAATGCCACCGGATGGCCATTTGATCATGAGTGAGTCAATTATTCCTGCATGGCCAACACCAAATGTCACGGCTAATCCATTCGATGTGACACCCGCTATTGTCTGGCCGGAAATATCACGCCACCACCACACAGCCACATCGGAAATATGTGCTTTAATCCCGATTTTAGCAGTAATTCCCCGATGGCCCTGAATCCGAATTCTGAACCAGTTGTTGTTAGCAGCGTTGTTGTTCAAATAGTAGAAATTATTTTCGCCACCCGTGTTTGCAACGACGAGATCGAGGTCTCCATCCCAATCGCAATCTGCCCAATCGCAGCCTGCCGATGTTCCGCCTTCGTTGACGGTGATGTCGTCTGTGATTTTGGTAAATGTTCCATCTCCATTGTTGCTGTAAAGAAAGTTGTTTTGTCCATCATAATTTGCGACAAAGAGATCGATGTCACCATCCATGTCGATATCACCCCATCTGGCATCTTGAGAATCGCCGCCGTCATTGACAATATCACCTGTCGTGGTTTTGGTGAACGTGCCATTGCCGTTGTTGTGGTAGAGGAAGTTATCCTCGTCCCCATAGTTAAAAACAAAAAGGTCGATGCGGCCATCATTATCATAATCACCCCAGCAGCCGCCACGTGATTTACCGCCATCGTTCACAATGCTGCCGGATGTGACCTTGGTGAATGTTCCATCACCATTGTTTTTGTATAAATAATTGTTTTCCCCGTATCCATTTGCAACAAACACGTCAAGGTAAAAATCGCCGTTGTAATCTCCCCAGCAGGCCCCGGTTGAAACACTCCATTCGTTGACAACGGCGCCATCTGTTATTCGCTTAAAACCTCCATAGCCATCACCAGCGTAAAGCATGTTGTAGCCACCGCTGACGGGGACGAAGAGATCGAGGAAACCGTCGTTGTTAAAATCAGTCCAGGCGCCTTTGTGGGACGTGCCTTGATCTTTTTCGAAAACGCTGTCGTTTATTTTTGAGAACGATCCATCGTAATTGTTCCTGTAGAGTACATTTTTCGCATCCCCCCAGTTTGAAACAAAAAGATCGGCATAGCCATCCCTGTTGAAATCGCCCCAAACACCCCCATCTGCCGCTGCATTATCTTGTACGATAATATTATTTATAATTTTGGAAAATGTGCCATCACGATTGTTTTTATACAAGAAATTGTTCCCGGCATGGTTGCTTATAAACAGATCGGGATAACTATCATGATCAAAATCACCGAAGGCAGCACAGTTGGAATAGCCACCATCTTCAACGAGTGGCCCGGTTAATACTTTTGTGAAGAGAATCTCCCGGGATGGTCCTTCATCGACCAGCCTCAAACCAGTCAGGTAAAGTTTGCCGCTGGTGGATTTTTGTTCGTCTCCGGAGTGCAACGAAAGGATTATTTGTTCATGATTTCCCGTACGAAAAGGTATGGCACAATACGTATGCAGTAATCCGTTTTCGTCGTAATATGTATCTGAGTCAATAAAATCGTCAAATAAAAAACGCCGACCAGGCTCTTCAATCTGTAAAAACGTGTGATTCGAATTTAGGTTGATTTGTTTGGCAATCCATAACTCGATCCTGTACAAACGATATGGATCGACCACAATTTGTTGCTGGATCGCTCCCCAATTGTTCTGAGTTTGGATTACGGTATTATGGCTTTTGAAGGGTTGTTCATAACTTGAAATGTAAGCAGAGCCATCCCCGGAAATCTGCCAATTTGTGAGACTATGCAGAAGGCCATCTTGCACGATATTAACATAGATTGTGAATATTGCTGTATAACTATTATTGTGTGTATCTGTTGCTTTTGCTCGTAGGATGAATGTACTGTCAGCCTGTTCCCATGCTGGTGTCCAGCAAAGTGTGTAACCGGCGAGAGTCGCATTATCCGGTATATTTTCAATTTCGAATGCAACCGCATCATTTTCAGGATCGGTGATCTGAAAATCGAGCTGAAATGCCTGGTTGACCGAGGCTTCAATATAATTGAGATTGTCATGAATACGGGGTGGTTTGTTGATATTATGAATTGGA
>QQUM01000385.1 GCA_008501545.1 Calditrichota bacterium | reverse complement strand
TCGTTGGTGCACAATGGGAAGAATTACAGAATTTGCACCAGGTCCGGTTTATGTTTCTTCCACCGGTTTGCACTATCGATATCTACACCATAAATGGTGAACGTGTGAACTCAATTGAACATACAAACGGTGGTGATGAATTATTCAATCTCGTAAACAGCAACAACCAGGCTCTGGCATTTGGTGTTTACATCTGGGTATTGAAAACGCCCGATGGAAAGAAAGAAACCGGAAAATTCGCCATAATCAGGTGATAGAAAAGCGCGTAGTGCAGCCTTCAAGCTGAACAAAAAAAGCTTGGACGACAAACGAATAATTGCACGTAAAGCAATGAGGTGCATTAATGAAATATATGAAAACTCTACTGACCATAATGCTTGTGACGCTGTTCATTCATGGCGGCGTCTATGGACAGGGTAACAATGACAAGAGTGGCACAACAGCGGCACCCTTTTTAAAAATATGTGTAGGCGCCCGTGCCATGGGAATGGCAGGCGCCATGGCCGGCCAGTCAGATGACGTCTATAGCATGTACTGGAATCCATCGGCTATTACAAAAGTGGGTGCCATCGCATTCAGCGCGTCCCAGGCCGATTGGTTTGCGGATATCACCCACAATTTTGTCGGCATGGTGATTCCCATGGGTGAAGATAACGCAATCGGGTTCTACGGCATCTTTCTCGATATGGATCCAATACAGGTGACAACGATTGATGCACCGCATGGCACTGGCGAATTCTTCAAAGCCAGCGATCTCGCGCTGGGTGTCACCTATGCCAGAAAACCGGTCGATTTTCTTTCGCTCGGCGTCGGTGCCAAATTTATCCAGCAATCCATCTTCAATGAAACCGCTTCGACATTCGCTTTCGATTTGAGCAGTGTTCTCGACATTCCGTACAAAGGCATGAAATTAGGAATGAATTTTTCCAACATCGGTGGGAAAATGCGTCTCGATGGACGTGACTTAATCAAGGAATTCGATTTAAATCCGGACAATACACTGAACACAGGCGTAGAAGCGAAACTCGCAACACAACACTGGGACTTGCCAGTTAATTTTCGTGTTGGAGTTGCCATGGATATAGTTGGCAAAGACGATGCCGGATTTATGCAAAACGAGAAAAACCGCCTGACAATGGCCATCGATGGCAATCACCCGGCTGATGCTGCAGAACATGTAAATCTCGGCATGGAATACAGCTTTAACGAGCTAATTTCACTGCGCGGCGGTTACCAGGTTAACCGGGATATTGAGGAATTATTTTATGGCGCGGGAATCAATGCAAGTCTAGGCGGTGGCGCCATGTTCCGTTTTGATTACGCTGTCGCTTCCTTTGGTGATTTGGATTATATCCATGTATTTTCAGGTAGCATCTCATTTAAGTAATCAAGAAGAGGAATTATATTGCTACCGGAAGTAAGTTTTTTCATCATCATGCTCGTTGTTTTCATCCTGGCTGCCATGTGGTGGAAACAGCCAATCGGCATTTCACTCATTCTCGCTTCCCTCGCTGGTGCATTAGCAAGCGGCGAGGGGCTGCCAATCCGGCATCTTGTCGAAGGCACTTTCGCCTACCTCGATCCTATTTTAATTATCGCAACGGCGATGATATTCATGGAAGCTTTGCGACGTTCAGGTGCCCTTGGAAGTATCAGCCGGCTCATCATCGTAAAACTGCATAAACAGCCCTTTTGGCTGGTGATTTTTATCACACTTTTCATCATGTTTCCCGGCATGATCACCGGCCTTTCAACCGCGACAGTACTCACGACCGGTGCCCTCGTCGCACCTGCCTTAATGATGCTCGGCATTCCCCGTGTTACCGTTGCCGCCATCATCGCAATGAGCGCGATATACGGGATGATTGCCCCGCCCATCAATATTCCGGCCATGATTATTGGTGGTGGCGTCGATATGCCTTATATCGGATTTGAGCTTCCCTTATTATTTGCAACCGTGCCATTGGCTTTTGGGGTAAATTTATCATTGGGGTACAAGTATTTGCGATCCATCGATATTGAAAAAATTGCCCCCCAATTAGGCGAAGATTATTTAGAAAAGCATGGCATTCGCTTATTTCTACCACTCATTATCGTTGTCGTTCTCATGCTCGGCATCCGTATTTTACCACAATATTTTCCCAACCTCGGGGTGCCACTGATTTTTATGATTGGCAGCCTGACGACGCTTTTCTGCGGTGAAAAATTCAACTTCTTCAAAGTGTCCCACCAGGCGATTCAGGAAGCCCTGCCGGTCATCGGCATTCTGATCGGAATTGGCATGTTTATACAGATCATGACCCTAAATGGTGTACGCGGGATGCTGGTTATTAGTAGTTTGAGCACACCTTCGGTATGGCGCTACGTCAGTATGGGTGTGATGATTCCGTTATTCGGCGCTGTTTCCGCGTATGGTTCAGCATCGGTTTTGGGCGTGCCGTTTTTACTCGCCTTTTTGGGACAGAACGAAATTATCGTGGGTTCCGCCCTTTCCTTGCTGACCGGACTTGGCGACTTAATGCCACCGACTGCGCTGGCCGGTATTTTTGCGGCCCAGGTCGTTGGAGAAGAAAACTATTTTAAAGTATTAAAAGTTACGTTACTTCCCGCGCTGGCTACTGCATTGTGGGCTTTGGCAATGATCTTTTTTGCAAACCAACTGGGTGCTTTTCTATGAAATTAATAAACGATGCACCATTTTTTAACATATTCTGTGTTTCAATTTTGCTATTCATAGGCTACAACTGCACACAGGTGCAGGCGGAGATACCCACACGAAGCGCCAATCTGGTTACAGATTTCAGTGGGATTAAAAACACGATGCCCGGACGAGAAAGTGAAGGCTTTGTACCGCCAACCGACGATGAGCTTGCCAACTGGCGCATCGTCATCCAAACTATGCTCGCTGAAGACTGGGACGGCGCCCACGCCTTAATTCAACAAAATTTTCCAATGTATTCCCTCTTCCGCTACACCGATACAGGAAACGCTGATTCCGTGTATTACCTGCTGAAGGAAAATTCGCCGGTTAACAAAGGCTGGGGAACCTATGTTTTTGCAAAGGGTTATCAGCGTCAGCTCGTCATTGAAGCACCGCATCCCTGGTATGATACCAATACGTACAAACAAGCACCCGATGTCTTTCGTCTAACAGGAGCACGGTATTTGATCATGGCGGGGACACACCGTTGTGCAAACAATGAAATCTCCGGCTGTGACGGGACATCCGGAAGTTGCGGTGGTCCCTATAAAATTTCCGATATGGCGCATTCGGTGCACACATTTTTCCATGTGACCCACGAGGAGATTGTTGCATTTAATGCACGAACTTACCAGGTGCAGCTCCACGGTCACAGCCAATCCACTTGCGAAGATATTTTCCTGAGCAACGGTCACAGAACTTCTGTCAGTGATGAACTGCTGGCATTGCGCGATCAGGTTCTGTTAAAAGGCGGTTTAACTTGCAATGTGGCCGGACTTTCACAATGTGGGCTCGTGGCATCAAGCAATGTGCAAGGCCGGTATACGAATGGCGTGAAAAGTGATCCTTGTAACACCTATGCCAGTTCTGGAAATATCACAGAATATTTTATCCATGCTGAGCAAACCCGCACAGTCCGCGACAATCCAGGTCAATATAAGAAATTCACAGATGCCTTGAATACAGTCATACCCCTGGCTGCAAATCAAACCGCAGTACATAGCGATAACGCGAAAGAACCTGCAAAAAGTTTCAGATTGCTTAATGCCTATCCGAATCCTTTTAATCCGGCAACAACGATTACTTTCGAACTTCAACAACCGGTTACCGTTTCGTTGCAAATTTACAATGAAAAAGGTCAGCGGATTCGCGAGCTTGTCCGTGACAAAATTCTTTCACCCGGCTCACACAGTTATGTTTGGAATGGTCGGAAAAACGATGGTGAGGTTGTTGCCAGTGGACTGTACCTGGTTCAATTAAATGCGGGTCATTTTCAGGAGACTAAAAAAGTCACTTTTGCAAAGTAGAAAATTTGGAATGCCATGATACTTAAACTTGTCTATCAACTGATTATCCTCTTTATCGTCGTACTACTCGCTTATGATGTGTTTAAAGAGAAAACCAAAATGCTGCAACTCACCGCAGCTTTGGCATTAATTCCATTCATCCTTCGACTTCTGATGATAAAATAGAGAACAATATGTTGGCGATTTTAAAACATAAAAACACTTTTCCAATTATAGCACTCTGCATTGCTGCCGTGGTCGGATTGATTGCTGCAAGGCAGTTTTTAGCGATGCACAAACCACAACCGCTTCACCCTTCTGCAGCGCTTACAAAAATTGAAAAATTGAGCACTTACAATCAGACA
>QQUM01000230.1 GCA_008501545.1 Calditrichota bacterium | reverse complement strand
TAAATTTAATGCAAATTATGGCTTACTTTTTTTATTATATTAAGTATCCCTTAAAAAAGTAAAAGGGGGGATCGTTTGGCTTGTAAATTGGCTTTTCGCTCTGTGAAATATTAATTTTTCTTTTAGATGTGTGTCCTGAAGCAGGCATTGTGTCGCCTATTCAGTAATAAATTTTTACAGATAAATTTTTGGCTTATTCGTACGCGGGATAGAATGGCTGGTTTTGTTCAGCAATGGAAATAGATTAATGGCTGGTTGCTGATTTTCCAGGGGATTTAAAAAAGCGATCTTTTGATAAATACGCGAACCTTCATTGCCAGGATATGCTTGTCAGGTATGGTATCGGTGGGTTTGATTTCGACGACGATCATGTTGCGTGGTGCAGCGAACTGGCCGCGAAAAACGTGTGGTGTCGCGTCAGCAGCAAAATAGATTTTTTGTACAGTACCCAGGCTGCGTTCACCGTTGTCATACTGAATCCTGACCTGATCCCCAACGTCGAATTTGCCTTCCGCAGCAGTCTCAAAATAGGCTTTCACATAAAAATTCGCTGTCTCGGCAAGGTGGATAACCGGCTCTCCCGGTTGGGCAATTTCGCCAATTTTTCCAGGAATCGCGACAATTTTCCCATCGATTGGCGAACGCAGGATTCTGTCTTCCGGCCAGGTAATCTGGGAATCGGGAAAAGAAGTCTTGAAGCTGTATCCGGCGCCCATCCCTATCGCTTTCTCCAGTTCGATATGCAAGGCGTTGACCAGCCGTTGCGCTGCAGCTGCCTTTGTGCGCAGCAGGGTGATTCTGTTGCTTATTTCTTTTTCCCTCTGCCGGATGGTATTAAATTGGGAAAGTGAAATGGCGCCAGCTTTCAACAGGTCGGCAGATTGGTTTTTTTCCTGCGCTCTTGTTTGTAAATCACTTTTCAGCAAGCTGATTTCTTTTCCAATAATTTTTTGTTCATTTTCAGCCTCGACCAGCCGGCGGCGAATCGTTGCCTGTGATCCAGCCGATAAATACCGGTTTTCCGGTGTATTGTCCGATCCGTAACCAGCGAGATAGACCAAAGGATCACCACGTTTTACGCCGTCGTTTACTGCACAGTTGATTTTGACAATGGTGCCTGGAATCGGGGATTCGACGAAGGATTCCTCAGCAAAAATATATCCGGTTGCTTCAATAAAAAGGGAATTGCGATAAATCCAGGATCCAAGTTTAAACACTGCTATCAAAACCAGCAACAGGTAAATAATCTTTCCCCATGGTATCGCATTTTTTCTTCTGTGCTCCTGTGCCGATTGCACCAGGCTTGCGTTGTGTCTTTTCAGTCTTTTGGCACGCATTATTGTTCCTCTGTAATATGAATCCAGGATGAGAAACTATGAATTGCAATCCCGGCGAAGTTGGGGTCAGCAGAAAAAAGTTGTCTAATTTTCCTTACCATGTCCTCAAATTCGGATTTTTTTCCGAAATCTTTGGCGTTTAAACCAATTGTATATTTTTTTCCCTGTTCTCTGCACAGGTTGATCAGAGCCTGCGCCTCTTCCGCTATTTTATCGGCGCTTTTTCTTGCGTAGGCCATAATCGTAATGGCATTGGTGGCTTTGAAAAGTTCCTGCAAAAGCGGTTTCTGCAATTTACTGAACTGCAGGGGAACATCGATATCAACAGGAAGATCGCTATTGTGCTCATGCAATTTCTTTTTCACTGCCTGCAAAGTTGTTGCGAATTTTTTGGCATAGGATGACTTGTTTGTATGCCACCCCGGCAACGTATGCGGTTCAATATCGAGATGCAGGCCAGTGATAAGCTGAACCGGATCGTACATTTTGTGCAAATCGATGACTGCATCCACTTTCTCGAGTAAATTTTTACGGTTCGATGGAAATATCCAATGGGGATCCCCAAGCAAGGCCTCGACCATAATTTTCTTTTTTTGAAATCCGGCTAACAAGCGTATAAAAACAGGATTATTTGCGAGATTGTTTTTAATGTCGCCCGGAAGGGAGAGGTAGACCTTCGAAATATGCCGGTCGCTGCAGAAATTCGGCAGCGCGCTGGCAATCCGGTTTTCCATAAGTAAACCGGTTGTATCCCATATCCACAGGGATATTGTTGGTGCTTCATCTGTTTCCGCCAGGGATTGATTGCGCAACCGCAGAACGTCAGCCCATGAAATACCGGCCAGATGCATAATTTCAAAATAGGCATCCATGTACTCGGTTTTTTGTTTGACAATTTGATTTTGCAGCTGCATGTTTTCTTCCTGCAGTTGCATCATCTTGAGCGGGGTGCTGTCAATCCCTTCGATTCCATGCCTGGCAATTGCTTCATCAATGCGAAGATTTTCCAGATTGATAGCAAGTGCTTCCTCCGACCTTTGCATGGCACTTTGTAAATTTGTCAAGGTGCTGTATGCGGCATTCAGTGCGATCAAAACATCGTGGCGGTCCGTTTCATTTTCCAGCTGAATTGCTTTTGTGGTTGCCTCAATATATTTTTTCTGGTGGTGACGCTGGGTGAAATAGCCGAGTCCCATTCCCAGTTTGAAACCGATTTCAGGTCCTGATTCCAATTCCCCTTGACGAAGTTCGCGGAAACGGAAGCCGACATAAGGTTCAAATGTTAAACCTGAGGTGACCGAAGCGCGTGCACGTGCGCTCTCTTTTTGAATGAAGAGTGCACTTTTGCGGCTTTGGGTGTGACGGTCGACTGCAGCCTGCAGCAGCAATTTTTTCTCAGGGATAAAGGGAATAAAAAAAGAATTTTTCAATTCAAATGTGTCTGGTGCGATGCGTAAAATGGCCGCAAGTTGCCGCTTCCCGCGAATGTATTCCGTCTGGTGGTGGTCGAGCAATTCTGTGTTCCTGCTCAACTCCATCTCGGCTTCAAGCAGATGGCTTCGAAGCGCTTCCTGGTGGTCAAACTGCACACGTCGCAGCTTGAGAACTTTTTGTGATGTGCTGCATAGTTTGGCGTAGTATTCTGCGTGCATTTTGCATTGCAGTGTATGTGTATACAGTTTGCGAAATGCGAATAAAGCATCCCGTTCCAGTTCCTGCAAAGCCAGCTCCGCAAGATGCATATCTACCTGTTTTTCTTCTTTTTGCAGTGGGCGAACCCGGAAAAAATGCACGAGATCAAAAGTCATACGGCCAATCAGCCAGTTTTTTGTTGCGATTTCTCCTTCCTGAAACGCGATGCCATTGGGAAAGTATCGATAATAGAATGCCAGCTTTGGCCAGAATTTCGGTCCGGTTGCCTTCAACATGTGCGTCGCTGCCTCGATCCGGTACCGTGCTGCCAGCAGTTTTGTATTGTTTTGCTTCAGAATCTTTTCCAGTTGCTCGTAGGAATACGTTTCTGATTGTTGCGGAAAAACCGGAATTTTACAACAAAACACAAATAGTGCAATTATGGCTATCGGAATTTTCGTGTTTCGTTTTACCATTCAATCATCCTTCGCCGGACTTTGTAGGGTGCAAAAGGGTCATTTTTTGAATAATTGAAAAAGAATTCCTGCGTGTAGGCGATCAACCGCACAAATTTGAGAAAAATTTTATACGGATTATAAAGCGGCAGGTAAATGGCCAGCCACAGATCTTTCACATTCCGGCTTAAAATGGCTGAGATGATGAGTTCGTAAAGCTCGGCAACAAAATAAAGCACATAATTAATGGGCAGAATAAACGGCAAAAATTCAGGAAAATTGATGACCAGATCGAAGATGTAAAAGACCGTAATTGCTGCTAAAATAACGTGATAAAATATTGAATCAACGAATGAAAGTGCGTCGCGGACGCGGAATTGTTTTTGAAAAGGATTAAAAACATTCTTGTGTTTTTTAATCCGGTTTTTGATGATATTCCGATCCCATCTCTGCCGCTGTTTCATCAGTTTGCTTAATGTATTTGGCACATTTGTCAGGCAAATTGCCTCTGGTATGAACACGATACGGTAACCCTGTTTTCGAATACGGATTGCAAGATCGGAGTCATTGCCGGGACCGGGCTCGTGGCCCCCGATGGTTTCGAGTGTAATCAATTCTTTCCGGAATCCTCCGAAAGCACCGGAAATAATGGGTAAAATATTGAGATGCGCTCGAAACCGCCGACCAATACTGATCGAAAAAATGTATTCGATTTGTTGTAGTATCGTCAGGAGATTCTCATTCGCATTGCGTGCGCGCAGATTTCCGGAAGCCCCGCCAACATGCTCGTCGGCGAACAATTGCAACAATTCAAATATTGAATCGCGGTGGAACGTTGTGTCGGAATCCACAAAAACGATGAATTCGCCATTCGCTTGTTTCAAACCATGATTTAACGCGGCCGCTTTTCCTGCACGCTCATGAAACCGGTAA
>QQUM01000777.1 GCA_008501545.1 Calditrichota bacterium | reverse complement strand
GTTGTTTGTTGTCCCGACGATCAGATTTACATTGTTCAAAATACCACGGTTGTCTGTAACATAGTGGTGTGTCAAGGTACCACGTGGCGCTTCTACATGACCAACTCCTTCACCTGGTATTTCTGTTGGAATTGTACGTATTTGCGGACTGAGAATTTCTTCATCCATTGCCAGTTCCAACGTTCGTTCAGCAGCATAAACCAGCTCGACAACGCGAGCCCAGTGCGTCGCCAGTGTCTGGTGAACAGGCTTAGCGCCAGTTTTATCACCCGTAAGGGTTTCAAAATAGCGTTCGTACTGCTCCTGTGCCAACGGAGTCGCCATGCCGTCTGCTGCGTTCAGGCGGGAAAGAGGAGTCGCACGATAAACACCGCTTTCCTGGCCATCAGTGAAACCTTTCCACCCTTTTCCGGTTAAAAATGGAAATTTCAGATACGACCATTTCTCAACATGCTCGGCAATATTATTCAAGTATTCAGCGCTCTTGTATTTGGCGATTTCCCTACCTTCCGTATCAACCACTCGTACCATACCATCATAAAAATTGACATGATTGTTTTCATCCACAGTACCCATGGAGTGAAATTTATGCGCGTAGGTATCCGATAAAATCAAATCGAGATAGGTTTTGTTAGCCAGAACGATATCATCCAGCACTTTAAGAGTAAACTTGCCGAATTCGACCAAATCTTTCGCCAATTCCACAATGCGGTCGCGTTCTTCTTTGGTTACACCTTTGCTGACACCGCCGGGAATGGCGGAAATCATGTGGATGGTTTTTCCGCCAAGGATTTTAACGATTTCATGGGCTTTTGCGCGCGCACCAATGACGGTTTTGCCTACATCCAAGCCCAACTTGCCAATCACACCGAGAATATTGCGCTCGGCAACCGGCGCATCCGGGCCCATGACAAAATCAGGGCCACCGAGAACATAAAAGTGGGTAGCATGGTCGCCGGCGAAAAATGCAGCGTACAACAGTTCGCGCAATTTTTTTGCTGCGGATGGAATTTCGACTCCATAGACTGCATCTGCAGCCTTCGCGCTGGCCATGTGGTGTGCTTCGCTGCATACGCCACAAATGCGCGTTGTGATGCGCGGCATTTCCTCCACCGGCCGGCCGACACAGAAAGTTTCGAATCCGCGTAATTCCGGCACGATGAAATAGCAATCGGCCACATCACCATTATCATCTAAGAATATATCGATCTTGCCATGGCCCTCAAGCCGGGTGACCGGATCAATTTGTATGCGTTCCATTTTTATCTCCTTTGTAACGTTTGAATGTTTGAACGTTAGAAGGTTTGAATGTTCAGTTTCAGGTTTAGCACGAGCATCCTGCGTAGCCCCGGATGCCTTTCCCGGGGCGTATCGAAGGGTGCGGATAATCGCGAATATCCTGTTGGACCGACGCCCGCATCCCTCGATGCATTCTGCCTAAAAAGCCGGAACACTCGGGATGCTCATCAAACAATTCTTTATTCATCTCGTAATCAAGCCTCCACCATCTCACCTTTCTTCTCTACAACGCCATTCTTTATCCGCTTCCTGCCAAGGATCGCTTTCGACATGGAGAATCTATAAAATGTGCCCACCGGATCAACGATGCCATCGAGTATTTTATCGATTTCCGCAGGGTCGTCGGAGTCGATGACGGAACTCAGGGCTGAAAGCAGTTTCGTACCCTGGTCTTTGGAATTTGGCGGAGGCCCATAGCAGCCGCGGCAAGGAATACCAACACTGGTACACAACCCACCGCAGCCACTGCGTGTGGCCGGACCGCAGCAAAGGATGCCTTGATCCAGTAAACACTCATTGGGATCCGGAATAATTTCGTGTGGACGGACGAATTTTTTAATTTTCTTTTCTTCCCGATGGCGGCTGCATTCATCGCAGCATGTCTTGTCGCCCGCACCGAGGATAGTGCCTTTTGGTGGCAGCGGTTTACCGTTTGCGAGAATATCAACAACCGTTTCCAGCACCGCCCAAATTTGATGGGCCTGCGGCGGACAACCGGGCACATAATAATCCACTTCGACAACTTGATCCAGAGCCCGCACCGTTTCCCAGAATTCTGGTAATTCAAGTGTACCAACTTTTGTTTCTGTCTCCAATTGTGGTCGAACATTGTCCGGATTCACTGTCGAAGGTGAATTCTTGAACACCCAATCCAGTGTTGCTGCCTTTGATGTAGTATTCGATAATGCAGGAATGCACCCCTCATAAGCACATGAACCGAACGCCACCATAACCACTGATTTCTGCCGTAAAAGTTTGGCAATTTTCTCATTCTCGGAATTTCGAATAGCACCGTTGAACAGGCACAAAGTGATTGCCCCGTCTTCCAGCGCTTCTACATCCTTCACTTTGGCATCGATGGCTACAGGCCAGAAAACGATATCAAAAAAATTGGCGACATCCAGTATTTTTTCATTGATATCGAGTACCGCGATTTCACAGCCGCCGCAGGAAGCAGCCCAATAAAGCGCCAGCTTCGGTTTTGCGGCAGATTTCTTTTCTTTGCTCATCTTATGTGCCTCACATTTTTGTGAGTAGATTATTGATTAATTTTCATCCAATTATTCTGTCATGCTGTAAGTATCTTTTGTGTTGATGGCAATTACTTTGAACAACAGAACTGGCATCAGCCAAAAAGTTCCTTACAGGATGACATCCAGCGCAACCGTCAGGTTGTTATTCCACAGCCTCAACAGGCCCAAGCTCTCGCACAAGCTCCGTCATATCCTTGCAAGTCTCCGCCCATTTTTCACCTTCACTGGCTGAAACCCAGACCAGTTTCAGACGGCGTGGATCAATACCGAATCCATCCAGCAACCGTTTCAATAAATGGGTGCGGCGCAGGGCCTTGTAATTACCCTCTTGATAGTGGCAATCTCCCGGATGGCAACCGGAAATGATCACGCCATCGGCGCCAAGCTGAAACGCCTTGACGACAAACGTGGGATCGAGCCGGCCAGTGCACATTACACGAATATTCTTCACATTCGGCGACCATTTTATGCGTGAAATACCGGCCAGATCAGCGCCAGTGTAGCTGCACCAGTTGCATAGGAACGCCACGATCTTTGGCTCCCATGCAGCATCGGTTTGCTTCGGCGCTGTTTCGGTCGGTACGGTTAGAGTTTCCATTATTTACCTCGATTATAAAGTTTGAACGTTGGAAGGTTTGAATGTGTGAACGTTCTCACTTTCCAGCGTTTTCACGTTCAAAAGTTTTTTCAGACCAACACACCTTCCAACTCAGCAAAAATTTGCTCATCGGTAAAGCCTTCACCGGTGATTGCTCCTGCAGGACAGGCAGCAACACAGGTTCCGCAACCTTTGCACAGTACCTCATTTACTGATGCCAGCAATTTTTCTTCATCAAAAGAAATAGCTTCATACGGGCAAAGATTATTACAGATACGGCAACCGCTACACAAATTTTCATCCACTGTGGCACGCACCGGATCGATCAACGTTTCGCCTTTACTGATGAGCGAGAGGATTCGTGCCGCCGCTGCTTGTCCCTGGGCTACCGAATCGGGAATATCTTTCGGTCCCTGACAGCAACCAGCCAGATAAACACCATCAACGGTTGTCCCGACAGGATCCAGCTTCGGATGACGCTCCAAATAGAATCCGTCCGGAGATTGGCTAAGTGAGAAAATGTGCCCGATTTCCGCGCTGTCTGCTTGCGGTTCGAGAGCATTACAAAGCACAACCATATCAACTGGAATTTCCCGGAACTGGGCAATCATCGTGTCTTCGCAGCGTACAATCAGATGATCATCAATGCCCGTACCATTGCTGTTTCCCGGTACGACTTCAGCACCTTTTCCACGAATAACCGTCGTGCCCTCACGTAAAATCCGGCTGTAAAATTCTTCGTATCCCTTGCCAAAAGCACGCATATCGATGTAGAATTGATACACTTCCGCATCAGTTCGTTCCTTGACCAGATGAGCAAATTTCAGTGCATACATGCAGCAAACCCTGGAGCAATATTGATGGTGGTTCATGTCCCTTGAGCCAACGCAATGCATGATGCCAATTGCTCGAGGTGGATTGCCGTTTTTACAGAGAACTTTACCATTGGTCGGGCCGGTTGAGCTAAGCATGCGCTCGAATTCCAGACTGCTGACCACGTTGTCGTAGCGACCGTAGCCATACTGCGTCATTTTGCGCGCATCGAAAAGCTGGTAACCGGTGGCAACAAGGATTTGGCCAACGTCAAGTTCAGTGATTTTATCCTGCATCTCATGATCCACAGCATTCACTTCACAAACACGCTCACATTCGTAGCATTCAACGCAGACGCCACAGATGAGACAGCGCTTTGCCTCTTCAATGGCCTGTG
>QQUM01000742.1 GCA_008501545.1 Calditrichota bacterium | reverse complement strand
AAGAATCCTTTCACGAATACGTCGTCGCGTGGATGCTGATAAAATTCATCGAAGAAATGGAGATTCTCGCTGTGACCAAAGGCGATCCATTTTACAACATGGTTTTCGACGTCTCCGCCGGCTATGATCTCAAAGGCATCATGTCGCCGCGCGTCGATCAATGGTTGCGCGATATCCGCGATGCACGGGAGAAAATTGCCGAATTGCAGGCTGGACTGCCGGACGAGTTTGCACGATTCAAAAATTTGGCGATCGATCCACACATAGGCGATACGTTAACACTCTCCACATTTCACGGCTGCCCGCGCGATGAGATCGAATCCATCGTGCAGCATTTGATGCGTGAGCATGGATTTCATGTAATCGTCAAAATGAATCCAACACTTCTGGGCTACGATTTCGTGCGCAAGACGCTGAATGATGATCTGGGTTATGAAAACATCCAGCTCGATCCCGAAGCTTTTAAACACGACCTGCAATTCGATGAAGCCGTTGCAATGATGCATCGTTTGCAGACATTCGGTGCAAAGCACGGATGTAAACTCGGCGCAAAGTTCACCAACACGCTGGTCGTAAAAAACACTGAGAAGATTTTCACCGACGATGTGCAATACCTTTCCGGTCCGCCTCTGCACGTTTTGTCGATGCACAGCATGCACCGCTTCCGTCAGGCCATGGGCGAGGATTTTCATATTTCCTTTTCTGCCGGCATCGCCAAACATAATTTCGCCGATGCAGTGAGCTGCAACATGAAGCCGGTTACCGTGTGCACCGATTTGCTGAAAACCGGTGGTTATTCACGGCTATACGATTACCTCGCCCGACTGCAATCTGCGATGACAGCAAAAGGCTGCTCTTCACTCAAAGATTTTGTTGGCACAGAAGCAGAAGCCGTGCAGCGGACGAACGAAATTGTCAGTAAATTAATTTCGAATCCGGTCTACCATTTCGATAAAAATAAAAAAGCGCCCCGCAAAGTCGGCAGCCACCTCGAGTTGTTCGACTGCCTTTCCTGTGATAAATGCATTACGGTGTGTCCGAACGCAGCCAATTTTAGTTTTGCTGTTGCACCACGGGAAATCGAAATTTTTGATTACCAATTTGAAGACGGCGAATTCAAACCAAAAGCCAGTGGAATGCTGAAAATCGAAAAAGCGACGCAAATCGCCAATCTCGCCGATTTCTGCAATGAATGTGGTGATTGTGACACTTATTGTCCGGAAGACGGTGGGCCCTTTGTGGAAAAACCGCGCTTTTTCTTCTCGCGAGAATCGTATGATCAATTCAAGCGCAACAATGGCTTCTATTTTGTATCTGAAAATGAAATGATTGGTAAAATTGGTGAGCAGGAATTCCGGATTTCATACGATGTGAAGACTGCAAGCTACACTTTTCATGATGATGGCTCTGTTTATGTTTTTGATAAGGAACATAGATTAATCTCTGCGAGAGAAGAGGAAGAATTGATGAACGGTGCACTAATTGATACATCCGCGTACTATACATTTCGGCTCCTACTTGATGGTGTCTCGGAGAGCCGTAACCGCTTTGGAGCGAATTTGCTAATTCAAAGTGAGTTCGACATATAATTTTTAGTAATTAGAAATTCCCATTTTGACTAGAGCGAAAGCGTTCAGCCGAATGGAACCAGTTTTAGCCTCGACGGGACGCATTCGGACGATTGCTTTAGTTACATTTCCATTGCAATTATTAAAAATAATGTTTATTGATAGTTACAATTCATCTCACCCTGTCTTGAATTGTACCCAGGGGTGAAAAGTACAGGACATTTGCCAGGATTTTGCAAAATGCCTGATTTCGCCAACTCCGCCACCAAAACTCCGAAATTGCTCGACCTGGTGTGCCATATTATCAAGACACTGAACAATTCATACAAAACCACAATGGCTCACATTAAAACAACAAAATCAATAGAATTAAAGTTTGATATAGAATATTTCTTATCGAATAATTCATTCCCTAATTTAAAATCAGATATTTCGAGCGATAACAACAACTTTACTCATCCATAATTAAGGAGAAATATATCATGCCTGACAAATCAAAAAAAATATTTATCAGTTATGGAAGTAAAGATCATGCTTATGCAAAAAAAATTGAAGATTTTCTAAATAAAAAAGGGCACAAAGTTTGGCGAGATGAGAATAAATTATCCAACGCTATTTTATGGAACCAAGATATCGTAGAAGCGATTAATCAAAACGATTGTGCCTTACTTTTATGGTCATCCTATGCAGAGACAAGAGAGACCATCCGCCAGGAAATAATGACTGCACGAGCGCTTCAAAAGCCTATAGTTATCGTACTTGTTCCATATGAGGATCATTTACCGGAATTACCAAATGTGCTGAGAACAATTCAGGCAATAAGGGGCAAAAATGACAACCAGATTTTGGAAAAAATACTTGATCGAATTAATGATGATCAACTTAAAAAAGTACAATATCCATTATTAACAGAAAATCTTCATATTCCAAATTTTAGAAATGAATTTTTTATTGGCAGGGAAAATGAACTTTCAAAATTATTTTTTGATTTATGGGGTCCGCTCGGGAAAAGCAGTCGCAATGCTCCCATGGTTATCCGCGGAATGGCAGGGATTGGCAAAACAGAATTAGCCAATGAATTGGCGTACCGCATCAATATTTTCTATCCCGGCGGTGTTTACTGGATTGATGCATCTGGGAATCATCTGGAAGCTAAATTTGCTGAATTGGCTATTGAGTTAAATTTGGTTACACTTGAACAAGCAGAACACAAATTATTAGCTAAACAGGCAATAAACTATTTAAGCAAGCACAATGATATCCTTTTAATTATTGACGACATAAGAAACCCTGATTTGTTAAAAGATTGGCTGCCCAAAGGAGCGCGAGCATGTACGACATTGATCACCACCAGAGAATTTTTATTTGGCTATCAAACGATTGAACTCGATATCCTTGATGAAAAATCCGCGTTTGACTTGCTAGTTAAACACCGAAGAACAATAAATGATAAAGATGACGAAATTGCAGCGGCTAAAGAAATTTGCAAATTAGGTGGCTACCATCCCAAAATGTTAATTGGTTGTGCTCAAGAATTGCGTACGATAACTGCCCAAGATTATTTAGCAAATATGCAAAATAAAACTGGAGCTTCGACCAGAACGCAGGATATAATGAATGTGAGTTTTGATATTTCATATGAGCGAGTCGAAAGCAGTGAAAAAAATGATTATTTCTTCCTTCTGGGGCATTTTAATACAATTGAAGTTGATAAAGAGATGATTATTTATGCCTGTGACAGTCCTTCTGTTGGAATGACTGTAATTCAACAATTACATGATCATACATTGATTTCATTCGGAACTTCTGATCAATTAATTCATGTTCACCCCTTAGTTAAGGATTATTCACTCTTTAAACAAGGGTATGATAATAAGGATGTCATTAAGAGATATATTAAAGTTATTGAATCGTATGTAAACAAATACGCTGATGAACAATACATTCAGAAAATTTTAAGCCAGGCAGTAAATATTGAACATGCTATAGAGCTTGCCAAACAAAATAATATTTTGGAAAGTTATTTTAACATAGTTATTTATTACTGTAAACATCTTGGTTATCAAAATAAATTTGATGAAGCGTTAAAATATTTACTTGATCTGAAAAAATTTATTGAACAGGGGGAAATAAGAAATAAAGATATTTTAATGAATACATATTTAGAATTAGCAAATGTTTATTATCACAAATATGAATTCAAATTTTCAAAAAAATATTATCAAAAAATTTATGATATAAAGACGTTACCAGAACCAGAGAAAAGTGACTTATATTACGGACTTGGCCGAATCGAATTTAAGGAAGGAAATCATGATAAAGCAATCCAAATGTTTGAAAAAGCGAAAACAATTCTGTTGGACAATTGCGCTGAAAGTAATCCAGATGTTTTAAAAGTTGAGCATGCAATTGCACTTGTTGAGTATGAACAAAATAAATTTGATGACTCTTTATACAGACTTGAGAAGATATTTGCGTTGTACGATGAATCCCAGCGATTAGAACGAGCAAAAATTCTAATCAATATTTGTAATGGCTATAGGAGACAGGCGAATTTTGAACTTGCATTTGATAAGATTAACGATGCTATAAGTATCTTGGAGAAAATATATGGATCTGATCATGCAATTATTGCTGATGCGTTAGAAATAAAAATAAAAGTACTCTATCACTTAAGTAAATTTGAAGAACATCTTCGATTATTAAATCGAATACTGGATATACGCCAAAAGGCACATACAGAAACTCACCCGGCAATTGGACGCACAAAGTATGATTTTGGAAATTACTATCTA
>QQUM01000375.1 GCA_008501545.1 Calditrichota bacterium | reverse complement strand
TTATTGAGCGATTTGATAAAATTAGAAGTGCGAAGCAGAGTGTTTTGTGTGTTGGGCTGGATCCGGAGATTGGCAAATTACCGCTTGCGTTCCAGGAAATGCCGGATGGTGTTTTTCGGTTTTGCCAGGCAATCATTAAAGCAACGTCGGACTATGCAGCAGCATACAAAATAAATTTCGCATTTTTCGAACGTTTTGGTGCGCGAGGGTGGCAAATAATGGAAAGGTTAGTCGAAGAGATGCCTTCTGATTGTTTGTCAATCGCCGACGCCAAACGTGGCGATATTGGCAACAGTGCAAAACATTATGCAGAAGCCGTATTTGGCAAATTAGGCTTTGATGCGGTGACTGTCAATCCCTACATGGGCAAGGATAGTGCAGTGCCTTTTCTTGCATGGCATGATAAATTTATTTTTTTTCTTGGATTGACCTCCAACGCGGGCGCCGCAGACTTTCAATACTACACAAATCATTCGCGCCCGCTCTATTCGTTCGTCGCTGAAACGATCGAAACATGGAATGAAGCAAAAAATTGTGGTCTTGTCGTTGGTGCAACCAGACCACAACAATTGCAGGAACTGCGCAGCATAGCACCGACGCTCACCTTCCTGATTCCGGGAATTGGTGCACAGGGTGGTTCAGTCGAAAAAGTGCTGCAAAACATGGGGGATGCAAACGGGTTGCTTTCCGCTTCCCGGAGCATTCTTTACGCAAGCGCTGGCGATGATTTTGCCGAAGCAGCTCGTGGCGAAGCGCAGCACTTGCAGCAGAAGATGCAGCACGTTATGGCACTGTAAAGATGACAAACCCGTTAACAGACAACAGACATCATGAACAAAGAAGATATGTAGATTCCATTGTTATGAAGAATAGTTTTAAGATAAAAATCCCGTGCTCTACTTCAAATCTCGGGCCTGGTTTTGATACACTCGGATTGGCGTTACAGCTCTTTCTCGAAATTGAAGTCTCGACCGCAACGGAAAAAACAGAATTCGTCCTTTCGGGTGAAGGTAAAGATGCTTTGCCCCTTGATGAAAGCAATTATATCTACAAAATTTACTGTCAGGGGTGCGAGATTATTGGTGCGACACCACGTTCGCTGCATATTAAAGTCCGCTCCGATATTCCCCTGTCACGGGGTTTGGGCTCGAGTGGTTCAGCGGTTGTTGCCGCGCTTGTCATGGCAAATGAACTCAACGGCGGTTCGCTTACCCGGGATCAAATAGCCGAAATTGCAACACGGATTGAAGGCCACCCGGAGAATGTCAGTGCCTCCTGCTACGGTGGTCTCACGGTTGGATGCCTGGCGAATGAAAAATTGTTTTCATGTCAAATCCTGCCACAGGAATCACTGAAAGCGGTCACAGTCATTCCGGAAATCGAAATTTTAACCAGAGAAGCGCGCACATTGTTGCCTGAGCATGTGCCTTTTGCCGTTGCAGTGAATAATGTGCAACGTGCAACCCTTTTTGCAGCTGCGATGGCCACAGGACAATTTGATGTATTACGCGAAGCATCGAAGGATAAACTCCATCAACCGTTTCGCAAGAAACTCATACCCGGCTTTGATGCACTCCTGGAATCCGCTTACGAAGCCGGCGCTTTGGCCGCTTTTTTAAGTGGCTCCGGCTCGACGATTGTCGCACTTGTGCAGGAGAATGCCAGTCGTGTTGAGGACGCCATGCTCAGTTCAGTGGCGTCATTTAATTATTCCGCATCTGCGCGAACACTGGACATTGCCCGCGAAGGGTATCGTGTCGATTGAATGTCAAAACTAATGTCATATTGCAAGAAAAAAACCAGATAAATTACTGTTAAAGACCGAACGAAAATGGCTTTTCAACCGGTCAATGAATCGAAAAAAGTGGAGAGAAAAATGGTTGGTAAATTTCGCAATGAACCCGTGCTCGATTTCAGTATCCCCGAAAATAAAAAGAAGATGGAGGATGCACTTGCCTATGTAAAATCGCAGTTCACACGGGAGTATCCGCTGCGTATCAATGGCGAGGATGTGAAATCCGGGAATCTGTTCAAGTCCTGCAATCCTGCAAATAAGGATGAGGTTGTCGGGACATTTCACCGCGCTGGAAAAAAAGAAGTGGATATGGCGATGGACGCTGCGCTGACAGCGTTTGAGGATTGGAAATATTTTGATCCGGAAGAGCGTGGTATACTTCTGATCAAGGCTGCCAATATCATGCGTCGCCGCCGTTTTGAGTTGAATGCCTGGATGGTATACGAAACCTCGAAAAACTGGGTTGAAGCCGATGCTGATACGGCCGAAGCAATCGATTTTCTCGATTTTTACGGCCGTGAAATGCTGCGACTGAACGAAAGACAGCCACTGACGGATACCGCTGGTGAATTTAATAAAATGATCTACATCCCGCTTGGCGTTGGTGCCGTAATTCCACCATGGAATTTCCCCAATGCTATCCTCGTGGGCATGACGAGCGCTGCCATTGTTACTGGAAATACAGTATTACTCAAACCTTCTTCCGACTCTCCGTGTACCGGTTATTGCATGATGGAGATTATGGAAGAAGCCGGCATTCCCAAGGGTGTACTGAATTTTGTGCCTGGATCAGGGAGTGAAATTGGTGATTATATCGTCCAGCACCACAAAACACGGTTTATTGCATTTACAGGATCGATGGAAGTCGGACTCCGCATCAACCGTCTGGCAGCGGCAACCAGCGAGGGACAAATTTGGATTAAGCGCGTCGTTGCGGAAATGGGTGGTAAAGATGGCATCGTTGTCGATAGTGAAGCTGACGTTGAAGCCGCTGCATCAGCGACTGTCGCCTCCGCATTTGGATTTCAGGGACAAAAATGTTCAGCCTGTTCCCGTGTGATGGTTGATGAAAGTATTTATGATAAGTTCTGTGATCTCATCGTTGAAAAAACCAATAAATTGACCATTGGCGATACGACAGATCCTTCAAATTACATGGGTGCTGTAATCAATAAGGCTTCTTTCGATAGCATCTCCAAGTATATTGAGATTGGAAAAAAAGAAGGCATGCTCATAGCTGGTGGTGAAGGAGATGATAGCGAGGGCTATTACATCAAACCAACAATTATCAAAGACATTGCGCCGGATGCAGTGATTGCACAGGAAGAAATTTTCGGTCCGGTGCTGGCAGTTATTAAAGTCAAGGGCATGGATGAAGCAATGCAGGTTGCCAATAACACGATCTATGGTTTGACAGGTGCATTTTTCTCGCGCAACAAAGCCAAGACTGCCCGCGCCAAACAGGAATTTCATGTTGGTAATCTCTATATTAACCGCAAATGTACCGGCGCTTTGGTGGATGTTCATCCTTTTGGCGGTTTTAATATGTCGGGAACGGATAGCAAAGCGGGGGGCCGTGATTACCTGCAGCTCTTCCTGCAAGCGAAAACAATTTCCGAGCAGTTGTAAAACCAATCCGGTTTGCGATTTATATTATAAATCAACTTTTAAGTGCTGAGAACCGGGTTCCGGCACAACAATTAACACCTTTCACAAAGGGCATCTGATTTCAGGTGCCCTTTGTCATTTGGAGCCAATCTTGTAATTCGAAAGACGTATAATTCCAATTCTGAAATTAAAATCCCGCCTTTTCGCAAATTCTGGCGTGTTTTGTTGATTTAATTGTCAAAAAGAAAAATTTCTGATTTCCAAATACTTCATCATTCGGCAGGTCAAACATGCGAATGCTGATGCCATAATACTTCCATAAACGAATTTATTTTTCATTCTCAAGAATTCTGGCATTACACTTGCTAAAAATGTAAACTCGTTCAATTGAACAAGGCAAAACGCATTTTATTTATGGATTGAAAATAAGAAATATATCATGTCAGGTACATTTTTAGCGCTTCTATCGTGTCCGTTCTTCCTTATGTCTGTGGAAACTGAAATCAGTTGGAGTGCAAACTCGGAGTCAGACCTCGCCGGTTATAAAATTCATGTCGGTACAGCATCACGGAACTACAGCAAGGTGATCGATGTCGGCCAGCAGACCGGCTATTCTATTACATTGGATGAATCAGGAGTCACTTATTTTTTCGCAGTGACGGCTTACGATACAGCGGGCAACGAAAGTGCGTTTTCGGACGAAGTGACTGCCTTCGTAGAAGCGGCAACGGATGATGATCCAACCGATGATCCGACCGATGACGATCCGACGGATGATGATCCTGTTGATGATCCAACTGTCGATCCCACGGCGTCTGATGAAAAAGTGTACAACTTTCCGAATCCATTTGTGGCAGGCGAACAGGAGACGCACTTACGGTTTGTGCTCGATAAAACAGGTCCTGTTTCTGTGGAAATATTTAATGTAAACAACGAACTCGTACGTGTGTTGCTTGAAGAATCCGAAATGACTGA